>JAJLJS010000344.1:0-1150 GCA_033844545.1 Cyclobacteriaceae bacterium
GCGTTCTGGCCGTCGAGGAACTGGCAGGGCAGCACGCCCATGCCCACCAGGTTCGAGCGGTGGATGCGCTCGAAGCTCTCGGCGATGACCGCCTTCACGCCCAGCAGGTTGGTGCCCTTGGCCGCCCAGTCGCGGCTCGAGCCGGTGCCGTACTCCTTGCCGGCGAACACCACCAGCGGCACGCCCTCGGCCTTGTACTTCATGGCCGCGTCGTAGATCGGCATCTTCTCGCCGGACGGGTAGTGGATGGTGTTGCCGCCTTCCTCGCCGCCCAGCATCAGGTTCTTGATGCGGATGTTGGCGAAGGTGCCGCGCACCATCACGTCGTCGTTGCCGCGGCGCGAACCGTAGCTGTTGAAGTCGGCCGGCTGCACGCCGCGCGCCTGCAGGAACTTGCCGGCCGGCGAGCTGGCCTTGATGTTGCCGGCCGGGCTGATGTGGTCGGTGGTGATCGAATCGCCGAACAGGCCCATCACGCGGGCACCGTGGATGTCGGCGATGGCGCCGACCTCCATCTTCATGCCGTCGAAGTAGGGCGGGTTCTTGATGTAGGTGGAGGCCTCGTCCCAGGCGAACTTGGCGCCGTCCGGCGACTGGATCTGGTTCCAGCGGCTGTCGCCGGCGAAGACGTTGGCGTAGTTGGCCTTGAACATCTCGGGGCCGACGGTCTTGGCGATGAAGTCGCCGATTTCCTTGTTCGAGGGCCAGATGTCCTTGAGGTAGACCGGCTGGCCGTCGCTGCCGGTGCCCAGCGGCTCGGTCGTCAGGTCGATGTCGGTGGTGCCGGCGATGGCGTAGGCCACCACCAGCGGCGGCGAGGCGAGGTAGTTCATCTTCACCTCGGCATGCACGCGGCCCTCGAAGTTGCGGTTGCCCGAGAGCACCGAGGTGACCACCAGGTCGCCCTGGGCGATGCCGGCGCTGACTTCCGTCGGCAGCGGGCCGGAGTTGCCGATGCAGGTGGTGCAGCCGTAGCCGACCACGTGGAAGCCCAGCTGCTCGAGGTCGCCGAGCACGCCGGCCTTCTTGAGGTAGTCGGTGACCACCAGCGAGCCCGGGCCGAGCGAGGTCTTCACCCACGGCGCGGCCTTGAGGCCCTTGGCCACGGCGTTGCGGGCCAGCAGTCCGGCGCCCAGCATCACCGCCGGGT
>JAJLJS010000345.1:0-2155 GCA_033844545.1 Cyclobacteriaceae bacterium
TTTGGCATTTTCCAAAGTTTGGCAAAGCTTGGAAAACTCTTTGGAAGCCTCCCGATTGTAAAATTCCATCCAGCCACATCGTGCTCCAGGCCATGGAAACTCCTTGGAAATCCCCTTCAGGGAAATAGCAGGCCGAGTCCCGATCACTTCTGCCAAAGCCACTGCCTCTATTCCGTTGTAGGTAATGTTTTGGTAAATCTCATCTGCAATCAACAAGAGATTAAACTCCTCGGCGATTTGGACAAAACCTTCCAAAACCTCCTTCGGATACACCATCCCGGTGGGATTATCCGGGTTGATGATCAAAATGCCGACGATGGAGGGATTGTATTTGACTTTCAGATAGAGGTCTTCCATATCTGGAAGCCATTGATTGTCCGGGTCAAGCTTGTAGGTGATCGGAGCGGTATTCGCATGAGCAGCCTCTGCAGAAGAATGGGTGGAATAGGCCGGTGATGGTCCAATAATTCGCGCCGTGGGAATTAGGAATTGATACAACTTGGCAATCGCATCGCCCAATCCGTTGAAGAAAAGAATATCTTCCGCAGTGATCTGAGTACCTCTTTTTTGATTGTTGAGATTGGCTAAAAATTTTCGGGTATCCAATACCCCTTTGGAATCCGCATAGCCATACGTTTTGTCATCCTTGAGCAAATCCGAAATGATAGCTTTCATCCATTCCGGAACATGATTGCTCTTTTGAATGGGATCCCCGATATTTTCCCAGGTAATGGAAAAACCCAAAGCTTCGATTTGCCTTGCTTTTTTAACGATTCCGCGGATTTCATAGGAAAGCTCTTCAGCTCCGGGTCTCAGGAGTAGCTGTCTCATAGGTCAATAGGCTAGGTTGGAAAATATTCCGGTGCAAAGAAAAGGAAAACCCCTTTGAAATTTCAGGAAAAGGCTAAAAAGCAAGAACTTTAATTGGGGGAAATACACCGACTTCTCTATTTTCCAGCTTTCTGAATTTGGCATTCAGACAAACTTCACCAACTTGTAATTTCCCCTCCCGTTTAGGTATTTTACTTTATTCCTGTTTTGACCGACCTGCTAAAAATTCACTCTCCTTGGTTCCTGTAGTATTCCGCATAGCTCTCTTTCTGATATTTCTTGCCCTGATAGATTGGTATTCTTACCAGGCTTTTAAAACACTTTTCACTTCCCAGCCTTGGGTGAAATGGGGGTACTGGGCTATTTCAATTTTCGTTTATGGATTTGTCGCCTATGGATTTCTGACCTTCGACAGAACAGCCCTGAGTCCAAACTTTGGGAGAATGGTCTCTCTTTTGATACTTTCCTTGATTCCAAAGCTGATTATTCTGGCCTTCTTATTTGGAGAGGATATCCTTCGGTTTTTTACCGGGATATTTTATTCTCTTGCAGGAAACCGGGAAGGTGACTTCTTGCCAGCAAGGAGAAAATTTATCAGTCTTTCTGCAATAACCCTTGCTGCAATTCCATTCTTGGGTATTCTTCATGGGGTTCTGATTGGGAAATACCGTTATCGAGTCATCAAACATACTTTGGAATTTGAGGATCTTCCAAAAGAATTCGAAGGGTTTACCATCACGCAGATTTCGGATATCCATTCCGGTAGTTTTGATGATAAAAAGAAATTGGAATACGGTGTTGACCTGATCAATCAGCAAAAATCGGATGTCATCCTTTTCACGGGGGACTTGGTCAACAACCATGCGGGGGAAATGGAACCCTGGATCGGAACATTCAAAAAGCTCCATGCTCCGATGGGTAAATTCTCCATTCTCGGCAATCATGACTATGGGGATTATATGCAATGGCGAAGTAAAGAGGAAAAATCTGCCAACATGAAACGACTTTTTGAAGTCCACGAAGAATTGGGCTTTAAACTCCTCAGAAATGAAAGTATGCCTATCCAAAAAGGAGAAGCCAGCATCGATCTGATCGGCGTTGAAAACTGGGGCAAAGGTTTTGCACAATATGGCGACCTGGCAAAAGCAACGGCAAATCTATCGGCACAAAGCTTCAAAATCTTAATGAGTCATGATCCTTCTCATTTTGACGAAGAGGTCAAGTCATTTGCCCAGCACATCCACCTCACCCTCAGCGGACATACCCATGGGATGCAGTTTGGCATAGAGATCCCTGGTTTTTTGAAATGGAGTCCAGCCTCCCT
>JAJLJS010000346.1:0-2920 GCA_033844545.1 Cyclobacteriaceae bacterium
TCCAACTGGGCCTCCTGCATGTCAAACGAGGTGGTCGAGATCAATTCCGTCAGCCATCTTCTGGAATCTTCCGGCATGGCGGCATCCTTTGCTCCGAAACGGATCATTTGATAGGCCTGGTAGGAATTTTCCAGTTCAAACTTAGTTTTTACTTGCTCCAGGATTTCCGTGGGTATTACCTGATTGATATCTACCAGTGTGTTGCCTTTGGAAAAATTCCGCTCTTTGATTAGGGCTTTGAGTTGTTCCAGACCCTTTTGATTTCTTGCATCCGTGGACAAAATCGGAACCCCCAGTTGCTTGAACAGCTCAAAAGTTTTGATCTCTATTTTTCGCTTTTCAGCCAGGTCAGACATGTTCAGGATGATGGCCAGGTTTACCCCCAGATCAATCAATTGGGTAGCCAAAAATAAGCCCCGGGAAAGTTGGGAGGAATCAATGACCATCAGGACATAATCCGGTCTTGCTTCGATGCGGGTATGGTTAAGGACCCGATGGGCAATGATTTCGTCCTCTGAATTCGGAAAGAGGCTGTAGGTACCCGGCAAATCCAAAATTTCAAAACTTTCTCCGTTGAGATGGACCTGCCCGGTTTTTTTATCCACCGTCACTCCGGGATAATTCCCGATTTTTTGATTCAGTCCAGTCAAAAAATTGAATATGGTGGATTTCCCTACATTGGGATTACCAATGAGGGCTACTTTGCAGGATTGGGTTTGCTTGGAAAGGAGAGTTTGAGCCATGAGGTCTTAGATCAATTCCACCAGAATAAGAGAAGCCTCAGATTTTCTAAGGGCAAGAAGAGTCTCTTCCATTTGAAAGGCTAGTGGACCACCTGAGGGTGCTTGGTGATGCAAGGTGATTTGCTTTCCCGGTAAAAAACCCAATTCCATCAAGTTGATTTTTAAGGGGGAGGAAAGAATTTCCGTGATTTTACCGGTTTTGTTGAGGGGAAGCTTGTCTGCTGTCATGGGTTTATAGTCACCTTGGCCGCAAAAATAGCAGTATTTGGAATGAATCTAAAGAAAAATAAAGAAGATTTTTGTCATTCATTCCCTTGTATTCTTAATTTTTCGGGTCCTATCAGAAATTCCTTACCTCCCTCCAGGACTAGGGTGAGGGATATATCCAAATCCAAAGTCTTCCCGGGATTGGTGCGTAAGCCCACTTTGTATAAGTCGTCTAGAAAAAGAGTCAAGCCATTGTTTAGGTACTGTTGGATCGGGAGGAGATTTCCGTTGTAAAAGCTATTCATCCCAAAGTGTTCAGTAATATTTTGTCCGGGTTCCCAGATCATCCCATTTCCTAATTGGACCTCCCTCAGATTGATGATCTTTAGCTGAGTCAATTTCTCCTTGACTTTAAGGGGAGGTGGACTGCAGGCAAATGCAAAACCCAGAATTCCTGGACTTTCTGCTTCTCGGATGACTTCGCTGATCAGGTCAAATTCTTTGATCCGGAAGCCTTTGACCACCTGATCAAAGGGCTGGGGGAGGTTGGGAGAAATTTGCTGGCCCCCGGTAGAAAAAGTAAGGACCTCAAAAGAACGTACCCGAACGGACTGTTCGGGAAAATCCGGGGAACAACCGCAGGAATCGTTGCAGAATATCCCGCAGCCTGCAGGCAAGATTGCCAGAAACCCAAAAAGAAATGCCGTGGTCCAAAATTTTTTCATGCCCAAATCCTTATGCTATCTGTTGATCTAAACTCCGGATCTCGGTAAAAAGTTAGCGGATTTTTTCTGGACCTTGCTCAAAATGAGGCTTTAATCCCAAGGGTGAAATTTCGTCCCGGAGCTACAATTCCTGAGCTGTAGGGCCGGTATCTTTGGTCGCCCAGATTTTCGATTCCCCCGTTGATTTGGAATACAGACCCCAGCTGATAGCTTGTCTGAAGGTTGAAAATTATCCAGGAAGGAGAATAAGGTTTGCCATTGGCATCGGTGGCGTAGATGAACGTCTTGGATTTTTCTTCTTCCGGCATTTCTTCAAAGGTCCTTTCTCCGCTGTATTGGACCATAAATTCCACCTTAAGCTTGGAATCCGAATAGCTAAGCCGGCTTAAGCCGAAAGCCGGGGGAGCATGCCGGGAAGGGCTCTGGGTTCCATTTTCCAGTTCTTCCCTTCCTTTTTGCCAATTGTACCTTGAAGTGAAGACCAAATTTTTGGTCAGTGCAATTTCAAATCCTGCCTGAAGACCATAAACCTTCGCGAAAGCTGCATTTTGCAAAGCTAAAACCTCACTGGGTTCACCGTCATAAATGATTTCTGATTGTCCGTTTAGGGTAAACGGTCTCCGAACCATGGCTTTATCCAGATAGGTAAAATACCCGGTCAAGTCTAGCTTCAGTTTGTTTTCGAAGTGTTTGTTGATGTTGATTTCTGTGTTGTAGGCGTATTCCGGCACCAGGTCAGGATTAGGCACAATGACCGATCCTGGCTCTGAATCAAAGATTTTTCCGATATCGTCTACATTCGGTGCTCTAAATCCTGTGGATATCAAGGGAGAAATACTCAGAGAAGGTTCGGGGGTAAAGATCAGTCCCAGATTTCCCGTCAGGGAATGATGACTCTCCTGACTCTCCGTAAAGGGCAAAGGGAAAAAGGAGGTATTATTCGTGAAGTCAGCGGAGAGATTTGTGAAATTATACCTCAAGGCGGACTGGAATTTCCATAGGGGGGAAAGTTGCCGGTGATAGCTTCCATAGACAGCAGCCGAATTCCAGGTGGCATTCGGATATCGTGCGGAAGCCGGAAATTCCAATCCGGTTTCGATGGCCCTTTCCAATCCCGTGGAATTTACCCGATTGGTCACGCCTTCAATCCCATAGCTTACATAAGAATCCTCCGAAATTGATTTAAAGAAATCCGCGTTTAAAGAAAAGGCTGAGACTTTCTCCTGTCGGTCAAATTCCGTACCC
>JAJLJS010000347.1:0-1963 GCA_033844545.1 Cyclobacteriaceae bacterium
CAGGTTTCGGCTTTGCCCAGTTATCCGATTTCCGGTGGAACCGTGGTTTTACTTCGGAATGAGAAGGATTTGGTGGAAAAGTTCAGCTATTCTTCCAAATTTCATCATCCCCTTATTCAGAATTCTAAGGGAGTTTCCCTGGAAAGAATTTCAGTCAGAAGCTCAGTAAATGAGTCTTCCACCTGGCAGAGCGCTTCAGGCAACGAGGATTTTGCTACCCCGGGAAGAAGGAACTCCCAATTTCTCGAAGAGGAAGTTTTGAAAGAGTTTTTGAAAATAGAACCCAGGGTTTTTGATCCTGAGGGAAGTCAAGGTCCGGCGTTTACCGCCATTTCCTACGAATTGGACCAGGCAGGTTGGGTGGGAAACTTGAGCATTTATTCGAGCTCCGGACTGTTGGTGACCAGGCTTTGTCAAAATCAGGTATTGGGTACAAAGGGAATCTTTACCTGGAATGGATTGGATGAACAAGGAGGCAGAGTCAAGCCGGGATATTATGTATTGTTGGCTGAGTTTTTCAATCTGGAAGGAAGAGTTCAGGTTATTAAAAAAACCATTGTCGTTGCAGTTAAGCTATGATTTTCAGCGTTTTTTTGGGTACAAAAAATGAAAATTTAGTATATTGTAAGAAAAGATAAACCCATGGAAAGAGATCTGATCACCCTAGCCCTCCAAGAGATCGCCTTGAAAAATGGAAAAGATCTCAATGAAGTCCAACAGTATCTGATGATGCGCTACCGGATAAAAATTGATACTTTGGCCTTGTCGAAAAGATTGGAAAAGATTTTACAAGAAGAGAAAGCCGTCGCCTGACGGTTTTTTTATGGGATATTCTGTAAGTATATTCTCTGTTGGGTAATTAATTGGTTTATAGCCGTAAAGAGGAAACTGAATTCTGTTTTCCCGAAGTTTAAAAAAATAGCTTTGCCCAATGTTTTTGGAATTACCAAAGACCAATGTATTTTAGGGTACCAAACCCTTAAAAGATTTTTCCGGTATACTATTAAAAATCAACGCAGGCTATGAGTCAGGAAGAAAAAACAGCTTATTCTCAAGATGAATTGAAAGAATTTGAAGAGATCATCCTTCAGAAATTGGCAGTAGCCAAAGAAGAACTTCATTCCTTGAAAGAAACTTTGAGTAAGAAAAATGACAGTGGAACAGATTATACCGCGTCCACTTCCAAGCTTCTTGAAGATGGGGCAGACACCTTGGAAAGAGAGAGTCTCAGCCAGCTTGCGGCAAGACAGCAAAAGTTTGTCATCAATTTGGAAAATGCTCTGGTTCGCATCAAGAACGGCACCTATGGCATTTGTGTGGATACCGGGAAATTGATTTCCAAGGAAAGACTGAAAGCGGTGCCGCATACCATGCATTCCATCGAAGCCAAGCTTGCCAAAAAATAAGTGGACTTTCTCCATCGACATATTGAGGCACTGATTTTTTGTGCTCCCGAACCCCTGTCTTCCTCCGAAATGGTCAAATGCCTCAGCGAAATGTTTGAGGCAGAAGTCCCTTTGGATCATGTGGAATCTGCTATTTATGACTTGAGGAAAAAGTACAATCAGGATGATTTTTCTTTTAGCCTCGAGCAAATTTCCGGGGGATATCAATTTTTGACCAAGCCAGCCTACCAGACCAGCATCAGTATCCTGCTGAAACAACAATCTCAAAAAAGGCTTTCTACTGCTCAACTGGAAACTTTATCCATCATTGCCTACAAGCAGCCCATTACCAAGGGGGAAATTGAGCAAATCCGGGGTGTGAATTGCGATTATTCTGTGCAGAAACTTTTGGAAAAAGAACTGATTGAAATTCAGGGCAAGTCGGAAGGAGTCGGAAAGCCCTTGATTTATGGCACTTCGAAAAAGTTCATGGAGTATTTTGGAATTAATTCCCTTCAGGATTTGCCACAGCCCAAGGATTTTACCCAATCCGAAAATCAAATCGGAGAAGAAAGGGA
>JAJLJS010000348.1:0-10965 GCA_033844545.1 Cyclobacteriaceae bacterium
CCTAAGTCGTCGGTGAAGATGAAGACGATATTCGGCAATTGAACATTGGCTTTTTCGGACTCCTTTTGGGCACAGGAAAAAACCAGGATCAAGCAACCAATCAGGGGGATAATTTTCATGTGGAATTCTGAATTTTTCAAAGATTTTAGTTTACTCAATGGCTGATCCGTCCTATCCTTTGGACTCCTACTAATTTTCCTAATAACTCAAGCTTTTTAGGAGGTCTCTTTCAAGGAAGGATTTCCAGAAAACCACTGGAAACCAATGCATTATTTAGAAATAAAGGGAATAATTGGGGTTTGTCAAACATTGCCATGAGATTTTGGAAGAATTTATGGGTAAAAAATAATCGGGTTTTCCTTTATTCCTTTTTCTCGATAGGTTCTACATACCACATTTTCATGGTACCCTTTCCCTTGACTTCAATGTACCCTCTGCATTGGAATTCGTACCGTGGATCGTCTTTGATCAGCTCATAGGTATAATCGGAAATATTGATTTTATTCAAGCCACAGGCAGCTTCCATCCTTTGAGCGGTGTTGACCGTATCTCCCCAGATGTCATATTGGAATTTTTTGATCCCAACAATACCTGCTACTACCGGACCGGTATGGATTCCAATTCTCATGTCAAATTTGGCTTTGATAGGAATGTTCGGGTCGATATTTCTATTTACAATGAACTTTTGTGCCCTTGTGGCTGCCTTAACCACATCCTGCACTTTTGAAGCACCGTTGAGTCCACCAGCAGCCAAGTAGGCATCTCCAATGGTTTTGATCTTTTCCAGGCCACATTCTTCCATGATAAGATCAAAGGCCTTGAAACAGGTGTTCAATTCATCCACCAATTCTTTCGCAGAAAGGTGTTGGGCTTTTTTGGTGAAATCCGCAAAGTCTGTAAAAACCACGGTGACCTTTTCAAATTCCCTAGCTTCAGATCTGCCTTTTTCCTTGAGTTCATCGGCTACTTTGGCCGGAAGAATATTCAGCAATAGCGTTTCAGATCTCTCTTTTTCTTTCTGGATGATATTGCTGGCCTTCATGATGAATTTATATCTTCTCCACCAGCCAATCGCTAGGACCAACAGCAATACTCCGGTGACCATAAATAGAATCCTTTGATTCCGCTCTGTTTTTAGTCGTTCTTCAAAAAGGAGGCTTTGCTCCCGGAGAACTTGGGCATTTTGGATGCTGTCCAGCAATTGTCTTTTTTCAAAATCATAATTGGCCATCATCTGGGTAATCTCCTTGGTGTTGGATTCATTCAGGATACTATCCTTGAGTTCGGTGGCGAGTTTTAGATATTTGAGTTCGTTTACTGGATCGTTTTTTTTCTCCGCCACTTCCATCAGTCTTTCGTAGGCCATCCGAATCACCTTCACTTCAGAGGCACGTTGGGCATTTTCAAGGGACTTCAACGCATGGTTTTGGGATTTTTCGAGTTGGTTCAATTGCAAATACAGATTTGCCAAGCGATTATGGGTATAGGCCAGTCCTCGACTGTATCCCAAAGAATCCCGGATTCTCAAGGCTTCCAGAAGGGTGCTTTCCGCTAATTCCAGTTGATTGTTGATCGCATAGTTATTGCCCAAATTGCTGAGAGATAGTCCAATGGAGTAAGGGTTATTGATCTCTTGGGCCATTTTCAGGGCTTGTTTATGGTAAAAAATAGCAGAGTCAATCGGCCCGGTATGTTCAAAAATAATGGCTAGGTTATTCAGGCTGGAGTGCAATCTTCTGGAGTCTCCTTCTTTTTCTTCCAAAGCCATGGAAATCCTGGCATGGCGAAAGGCTTCCTCGTAGTCATGTTGGTCATAGTAAACCAAACTGAGATTGTTGTGAACACTGGCTAAACCCAGCGTATCCTGCCTTTTTTCATGGATGGAAAGAGCGAGCAAGTGGTTTTGAATGGCTCGTTCTATGTCTCCGTAATATGAGTAAATGCCTGCCAAAAATGTATGGGCTCGGGCTTCCTCTAAGTCAAGATTTGCTTCTTGAAACTTCAGGATGATCGATTCTATAGACTTCGGATCAAAAGTGGAAGGCTCGAGCTCCTGAGCGGCAATAGTTTTGTAAAAGGTACTTTTCAGCACACCCAACTCGTAATCCTCTTGAGTACTTAATTGGTAGGCTTCCTCGGCGATTTCTTGTGCTTTATTAAACTGATAATCGCTGTATGCCTGAAAGGAGAGGTTGCATAAGCTGTCCACATTTTTCTTCCAATCCTCCTGACCATTTGCGACCAGGGAGCTTAGAACTAAAAAAAACAGGATTGCTCTTTTCATCATTTTCCCCTTTTTTTAAACCGTTTAGGTTTATTTATCGGTAACTCTAGCTTGAGGTCACCTAATCCTATTGCTATGGACTCATCTGCATGTTAATTTTTTGGGTTCTCGATATGCTTGAATATCAACGTAGCCTATTCGATTAATTAATCGTGTCGATGTTCCATTCTGTGTTTTCTTAAAATATCCTCTCCAAAATCATTTCCTTTTTCTCTCAAAATGGAGTGGATGTGATTGGCATTGTCCAGAAATCCTACATTGTCATATTCAATCAGGAAATCCGGGCTGTGGATAACGTAATAGTGCGCCTTCATGGGCTCATAGCTTCCGATCCAGGCGAAATAGATTTCTCCCATGCCTTTGGAATGCAGCTTGTCTAAATATTCTTCTGCTTTTTGGTGCTCCAGGTTGCCAATGTATTCTTCAATCAGGTAGTGAAGGATTTTTTGTTGGCCGACTGTCAACTCGGATCCTTTGATTCCTTGAAATTCTTCCAGCCACTGCGGCCGATCAGGGCTGGTAATAATATCTCCCGGCACTTTGCCTTGGAGGGTAGCTTTCATTTTTTGGGCATCATCCAGAGAATTGACCAGCCAAAATCCATAGTCTTCCTCCTTACTCAAGGGCCTCAAACCGGCATATTGCGTATCCTCCACCACCGCAGGATCAGAACCCAAAAACAAAGGTGTCATGGAAAAATTATCTCCTGATAGGGTCAAGTTCAGGGACAAGTGATGTCCTTCAAACTTCAAACCCCAGGTATCCTCTTTCCTGGGATCACCTGAGATCAGCAAGAAATAATTGCCGTAATCCCAATTTAGGCCCCGGATCATCTTGATGGAATTTTCATTGATCTGGCCTTGGGAATATTTTATTTCAAACAGCTCATGCAAAATGTCATCTACCTGCATGATGGCGAAGGTTTTGAGATAGCCTTGTGAACTGAGCAAGGAGCTCAGGACTTGATGAAAGGCTATTTTACTTTTCTCCGAGAGCTCTCCATATTGAATTCCGGGACGGGGAGCCAGACCGAGGGGAAGATTGGTCCAGGTAGTTCTAGCCGAATCATCCATGGAAATCATTCCTTTTTGCTGTTGCTCAGGAGTTAGAGTTTCCAAAAGCTGGATAGTTTTAGTTCGAATCAGTTCTACCGACTGGGAGAAGCCCAGATGGAAGTTGAGAATCGCAAACAAGAATAAAGCTCCTTTTTTCATGGGTCTGCTGGGTTATGGGAGGTTTTGGTGTGACATTAAATGGGAATTAGGAAATCAAAATATTCCGAATAAATGATTCATGGCCAGATAATTCTGAATTGATTTTTTCCTGTTTGGACTTTGAAAAAAAACCAATGTTAAGTCCAAACATAGCCGAAGCTTGTCAATATACCTTTTGGACACCATTTGGAAAACAAATTAAACTTCCGGATTCCCCTATTTTAAAAGCCGGACGAACAGTGAACTGAAATTTGGCTTCTTGCCAGAAAAAGCTGACTAATAATTGCTTGGTCATTTAATATAACCAATTTTTTCCAATTCAAGGGCCTGAATTTGCTTTTATCTATTGAGGGCAATCGTTAGATTTAATGGTATTAATCAAGCTCCTATGAAACTCAAAATTCTATTTCTCCTCTTTTTTGTCCCTGTTTGGGCATTTTCTCAGAAAAAATCTGCAGAGGAAATTCAGGCCATGATTTCAGACAAAAATTTTATCGTGGAAGCTTCCCAGGCTTTTGGAGGGAGAGGCAGAATGATTTACCTGGATCCGGGATATACCCTGGTGGTTAGGCCAGCTCAAGTGATCGGAGATTTGCCTTTTTTTGGAAGAAGTTATACCTCCACCCCGGGCAATACGGACATAGGTCTGAAGTTTGACATTTCAGAATTTTCCTATGAAGTGAAGCCCCGTAAAAAGAAAGGATGGGATGTGACAATAGAGACAACCGGTTCGGGTGAAGATGTGAGGTCCATTTACCTCACGATTCAAGAAACGGGAAATGTTTCCATGAGAATCATTTCCAATGGCAAAGATTCCATGACCTACAATGGGATGATCAAGGAATCGACTCCTCCGAATTAAGCGTGCAGGTTTCCTGATTCAGTTCGGTCTCAATGGTATAATGGACAAAGGGGTGTTTTTTCATGATTTTTCGGATTTCCTCCTTGACCTCCAGAATATCTTCCAAAGAGTTGATTTGGCCCAATTTCACATGGGTGGTAAAAACATGGTGAGCTCCATCCAGGGACCAAATGTGGGTGTGGTGTGTCGATTCCACCTTGGATATTTTCAGGATTTCCCTTTCCACTGCCTCTCTGTCCACATCAGCCGGCAAACCCTGCAAAAATAGCACGAGTGTTTCTTTTAACCGTTTCCAGACATTCCAGAGAATATAGAGTGAAATGGCCAAGGAAAGCACGGGGTCCAAATAAGGGTTTGGATAGAACAGCAGGATAATGGCAGCGACCAAGACAGCGATCCAACCCAGGACATCTTCCATCAGGTGCCAGGAAATGACTTTTTCATTCATGGTTTTTCCATGGGAAAGCTTCCATGCAGCGTATCCGTTTACCGCCACTCCAAAAACGGCGAGGATAATCATTCCTTCAGGATTGGAAAACTCCGGAGAAATCAACCTCAAAACGGCTTCGCGAATCACAAAAACCGTCCCCACAATCAGAACCACGGCATTGATCAAAGCTCCCAAGAGGGAAAATCTCCGGTATCCAAAGGAGTATTTTGCGGAGGGTTTTTTCTGGGCATACTTTTCTAGCCACCAGGAAGTTCCCAGGGTTAAGCTGTCTCCCAAATCGTGGATGGCGTCTGAATAAATGGCGACACTATTCACATACCATCCCCCTACCAGCTCCAATAGGGTAAAGCTTAAATTCAGGAAAAAAGCAGTTTTTAGATTTTTTCCGGATTCATGAATATGTGAATGGTGATCGTGATCATGGCCCATACCTTAAAAATCAACAATATTCCGGGAATTGCCGAAAATTACCGGTCCAGCCAATCCTTCAATTCGCTGACCTTTTCTCTGCTCACCAAAATATCCGAATCTGTACATCCTTTAAGGATGACCTTTAAGCGGCTGTTGGAATAGGTCAAAACTTCTTCCACCGCTTGAAAATTGGCAAGATATTTCCGATTGAGCCGGAAATAGTCCTTAGGGTTCAGTTGGCTTTCAACTTGCTCCAAGGTGGAATCCAGGACAAATTTTTTTCCTCCGGTAGTTTGTAAAAAAGTCACCCGCTCTTCGCTGAAAAAAAAGCTGATTTCCTCAATCGGGACACTTTGAATTTTTTCTCCGAATCTCACCAGAAATCTTGTTTTGTAGGTTTTGTTCTCGGATTGGAGCAATTCTTTGAGCAGGTCCAGGTTGACCTGTGGCTTTATTTGCCGGGAACGGAATTTCTCGATTGCCTTGTCTAGAGCCTCGGGATCAATGGGCTTTAGAAGGTAATCAATCGCGTTAACCTGAAAGGCCCTGATGGCATATTGGTCATAAGCGGTGGTGAATATGACCGGGCATTTCACCAAAACCTGGTCGAAAATCTCGAAACTTATTCCGTCTGCAAGCTGAATGTCGCAGAAAATCAGTTCAGGGGCTGAATTTGCCGAAAGCCAATTCACCGACCTTCTGACCGAATCTATATTTCCGATCAGTTCATCTTCTGGGAAATATTCCTTCAAAAGCTTGATCAGCCGGTTTGCAGCGGGTTTTTCATCCTCAATGATCAGGATTTTCATGGGATTAGGTTCGATTTCGTTCAATTTTTAAAAGGGGCAAACGGACCAAAAATTCATTTTCCGTCTGGATGATTTCAGGGCTTTTATCGCTGAGGATTTTATACCTCTTTCGAATATTTTCCAGACCAACTCCGGTAGAGGGTTCGCTTTGACTGGATTTGGGTTGGTAGGAATTGCTGATCCATAATTCATTTTCTTTTTGAAGAATCTGAATAAACAGGGGATTGTCTTGAGAGGCGATGTTGTGCTTGATTGCATTCTCTAAAAGCAATTGGAGAGAAAGTGGAGGCAAAAAATGTTCCTTGCTATCCGGGACAGAAATCGAAAAGCTCAAGTTCTCCTCAAAGCGGATTTTCTGGAGCTCCAGGTAATTTTTGGCAAATTCCAGCTCCCGATCCAGCTCCACCAATTCCTCCTGTTGAACATCCAAAACATAGCGGTAAATTTTGCTGAGTTTTTGGATGAAAAAAGCAGACTTGTCCGCATCCTCATAGACCAAATTCGAAAGCGCATTTAGGCTGTTGAATAAAAAGTGAGGGTTCAGCTGGTCTTTGAGACTTTGGTACTGAGTAGCCAGACGGCTGCTACGGAGCTGCTCCGCTTCAATGGCAGATTTTCTCCATTCCAAAAGCCAGGACCGGGACGTGAAAATGGCCATAAAGATCATCGCAATGGTCATGGGAGTGTAAGAGAAGTGTAAAATTCCTGCCCAGGGAATTTCCTTCAGCGAAAACTGACCATCCAGAAAGCCATAAAAGAATACAATGATGTAACTGACGATAAAGGAATAAATCAGGTAGGTCACACCCGATGCGACAAGGCGCTTGACTGGCTCATGAACCCAGGATAATCTGGGTTCCCAGAATTCCTGAACGCGGCTTCCTCCCCAACTTAAGGCCATGGAAACCATAAATGAAAACAAGAAATCTGGCCCAAGGCTTTTCAAATCTTTCCAGCTCAAAAAGCAAATGGGACAATAATAAACCATTAGGACTGCTGCAATGGCAAGATTGATCAGGATAAATTTCCAAAAATCCTTCCAGATACTTTGGGATTCACTGCATTCTGGTTCGATCGCGATTTGGGTCATGGGGAAAGATAGGAAAATTGATGGAATCAGAAATGGAGAAAAAGACCTCCCGTTTTCCGGGAGATCTTAGGTCGGTTTAGTTTTCTGAATGGGATCAGTGGCAGGCCTCCGCGACTTGTTGAGCTTGGGTTTTCCCCCAGGTTGGGAGCAGGTGATTTTCGGTGGTTTTGGCTTCCTCCTTGGCAAATAATTCCAGACCGACTCTGGCCAAGCCGCAGGCTTGCTCCGGTCCTTGGCCGAAGAATTGAGCCATTCCCAATTGCATTTGAGCCATGAGGGTCGTCGCTCTCGGATTTTCCTTGTCCAAGGCAATAGCTTTTCCAAAAAGCTGCATGGCCTGTCCGCTCATCTCCTGACCTCGAGACATAGGATCTACGGACAGTTTTCCCATCAGAATAAACCCTTGCAGCGCTACGATTTCAGAATTATTGGGAGAAAGTTTATCCGCTTTTTTGACCAAATCCATTGCCTGGTCAAAATACTGGTCTTTATTGACTTCAAATCGGAACGCGGCCATGGTCTGAAGATAGGCGGCATAATAGAGCGGTAACCATTCCTCTTTTTTAGCTTCCGCGATTCTCAAAAAGGCATTGCTGATATTTTGGGATTCCTCTACAGTTTGAATGGTTTTCATGGCCTGAAGCTGCTTTTTCATCGCATTTTCATAGGCAGGATCGTTGGCAAGCGCTACTGAAAGCGCTGCGAAAATAAAGGCTAGGGATAGAATGTACTTTTTCATGATGGATATTTATTAGAGGTTGTTTAATTGATTTGCGTTTTTGTCTTTGGAGAGGGTTAGGAAAATTCCCAAGAATAGAAATCTTGGAGCTCCCTGACCAAGGGGAAGAGATTCAAACTGCCCGTTTTCGTTAGGGTTTTGGGCAAAGTTGTATCCGAAAATATTCTGGTGTCCGGTGACATTGGTGATGGCTCCGTGGATGATCAGGTTGGGTCTCGGTAAGTAGCTCCAACTGAGGCTGAGGTTCTGAAAGGAACCTGTTTTGGCGTTCATTTCCCCAGCCAGATTGGGATCAGTATAGGTATACCCGTCATTAAATGACCAAGACATTCCCAATTGGGACTTCAGCTTGGGCACAAAGTGTTTGACGACGATACTTAGGTTATGCTTTGGAGCAAAGTCCGGCTGGACTTGCGTTTCGTATTGGAAATAACTTCTCTTGCTGTCCACAAAACTATAGGTGACCCAATAGTCTGTATTTTTCAGGGTTTCCCGGTCGCGGAAAAACAGATCAAATCCCCGGGCAAATCCATCTCCCTCATTTTGGAGTCGGGTTGGAAAATTGGCATTTCCTTCAAAAGTCACCAGACCTTGGTAAGACTTGTAGAAACTTTCGGCCCGGATGGTTTTTCCTTCTTTTTGCAGCAGATAGTTCAGAATCAGATGCTTGGATTGGGTATTTTGGAGCTGAGTCTGGAGAACCCGGAAACGTTCTTCCGGAAGCTGGTGAAATCGTCCAGCTGCAAGGGACAAGGTGCCGTAATCTGAGATTTTGTAGGCCAGGGAGGCTCTTGGATCGATCCATTCTGCTTTGGCTAGAGTTGAAAGTCCTGCTCTTAAGCCTGTTCGAAGCACAAATCTTCTGCTCAGGTACCATTCCCATTCAGTGAAAGCATTTCCCAGATTTTCGTCAAAACTTCTGCCGAGACCTTCCTCAGTTAAAGTTTCTTCAAAGGAATTTCGGAAATAGTCGATTCCGTTTTTGGTGGAAACCCGTTCACTGAAGTCATAGGTAGCCGTGAATTTGGCGTGAGAGAGGTTGTTTTTTCGTTCCAAATCCAAGCCACTGATATTCACAAAATCCTTGTTGTGGGAGAAAGAATATCCGGTGAATACTGTCCAACCATTTTCATAGGCTCTTTTCCAGTTGGTTTGAGCATAGGAATAGTTGTTTTGGATATCCACTAAAACTCCCCTTCCACTGATTCCGGGTTGAGGCTGCCAGATTTTCATTCCTCCGGTTTCAGTCCTAGCCAAAACTTTCCAAAGCCCGCCTTTTTTGGTTTTTTGCTGAGCGGCCAGCTCAAGGTCCACTCCATAAGGGGCTCTCTCCCAATCAAAATCCTGTTTGATGAGGGCTTGATAGGGTTTGAGATCGAATATATTTCCAGTGACGGTAAGGCTGTGTTTTTCATTGGCCAAGGTATGAGAGTATCCCCCACCCACGGACATGATCGACAAATCACCCTGGCTTCTTTTGGCCAAATCCTTCGTATTCAAAGCCAAAGCTGAGGAAAGCGCCTGGCCATATTCTGCGGAATATCCACCCGTGGAAAAGAAGGTTCCTTTAAACAGGTTGGGATTGAACCGAGTCCGGGTAGGGACATTTCCGGCGGTGGTCCCATAGGCATTTCCGACCCGAAGTCCGTCGATGAAAATTCCAACTTCGCTGGCATCCCCGCCCCGGACAAAAAGTCGTCCGTCATTTCCCACCGTACTTGTTCCCGGAAGGGTCTGAAATGCACCTACGATATCTCCAATCGCTGAAGGGGTCGTCACGATATCCAAGGGACGGAGGATCACAGATTTCTTTTCGTCAGAGGCCTCCATGGCCCCTGCTGAAATGGTTACGGTATTGAGCTCATTGAATTCTTCTTTCAGGATCAAGGCAGGAATTTCGAGCTCTGATCCGGTCAGGTTGAGGGAAATTTCCTGGGGTTTAAAACCCAGCATACTAAAGGCCAAAATTTGAGATCCCGTCTCGCTGGTTTCGAAAATAAACTTCCCGTCTGCATCGGAACTGGCTCCGTCAAAGGTTCCTTTGAGGAAAACATTGACGCCCGGAAGAGGTTGGTTTTTTTCGTCTAGAATTTTTCCTGTGAGGGTGATTTGTGCTGAGCCCAAAATGGGGATCAGAAAAGAGAAAATAAAAAAAGCAAATGCCGTCTTCATAATAGGTTGGTATTTGAACCAAAATTGAAGCGAAGGATTTACCCAAAAAATTTAACCTGACTGAAGCGTCAAAATCGGTGACCGAAGTGTAGATTTTTGAGGCAATTAGGAAATTAAGGACCTAAGAAATAAACAATAATAGCATCCATGAAAGAGTTGATTCTTCCCAGGGGATCCATCCAAACGTAATTTTCTCAATTTCCTAAATGGTTTAATTGAAGAGGTATTGAAAGCATTTTACCCTTAAGAAATCAAGGACAATAAGAAAAGGGCCAGCTATAGGGTCAAAGAAAGACTGAGCTTTTCCTGGAGGAGAGGTCTAGCCTTAATTCTTTCAATTTTTATACGGATAACCTTACTAAAACCATGAAACCATTTATCAATGAGTATTTGGATAGGTTGCCTTTGGACTAGATTGTCTTTCAATTTTTTGGATAAGAATCTATACTTTAGACGTCCATAATTCCCTATTCCCATGTATTTAAGATTATCCATTATTCTCTTGTTGCTTGCTACATCCTGCAAGTCCCCTCAAACTGAAACCAAGGAAGAACCCAAACTTTCCGGCAATCCGATTTTCGAAGGTTGGTACGCCGATCCCGAGGGAATTGTCTTTGGGGATGAATACTGGATTTATCCGACTTTTTCTGCAGCGTTTGAGGATCAATTGCACTTTGATGCATTTTCTTCCAAGGATTTGGTCACTTGGGAAAAGCATGAACGCATCTTGGATAATTCGACCATCACTTGGGCCAGACAGGCCATGTGGGCACCCGCAGCCATCGAAAAGGGCGGGAAATATTACCTCTTTTTTGCTGCGAATGACCCGCTCACCCCGGAGCGACCGGGCTACGATCCCAACAATGACATCAATCACTTTGGAGGAATTGGCGTCGCCGTTGCAGATTCCCCGGCAGGGCCATTCAAAGATTT
>JAJLJS010000349.1:0-7946 GCA_033844545.1 Cyclobacteriaceae bacterium
ACTAAGATCAAAAATCCTAGGCCGACCAAAAAAAACAAGCCTAAGGATACTGCCGAATTCCGCATACTTCCCGTCAATTGTTCGATGGCACCATAGGAGAAAGTTCCCAAAACTATCGCGACTTTCTCGGTAACATCATAAAAACTGAAAAAGGAAGCATGTTGTGTGCTTTCTTCTGGGATAAGTTTGGAAAAGGTAGATCTGGAAAGTGATTGGATCCCACCCATCACCATTCCGACGGTAAAGGCCAGAGCGTAGAATTCATAGACTGAATAAACATAATACGCCGCCCCACAAATTCCTACCCAAATCAGGACCATGATCATCAAACTGATTTTATTGCCGAATTTTTTGGAAACAAACGCAAACAGATAACTGCCCAAAATGGCCACGAACTGAATTATCAAAACCGTCAGAATCAATTGATCTCCAGGCAATCCCAGCTCCTTATCCCCAAAGGAAGCAGCCAAATACATGACCGTCTGTACTCCCATGGAGTAAAAGAAAAATGCAGCCAAGAATCGCTTCATGACTGGAAATAGTTGAATTTGTCGATAAACAGTCCTGATTTCGAGGTATCCTTTCCAAAGGAATTGACTTTGAATTTTCTTTTGAAATGGATTTTTAGGCAAATGATAAAAGGGGATTTGGGAAAAACCGGCCCACCATAACCCTGTAATCAAGAATGAAAGCCTGGCCGGCATACTTCCTGCTTCCAGCCCAAACCATTCGGGAAATTGGATCGTCAAGAGATTAAAAACCAAAAGAATCACACTCCCGATATAGCCCAGCGCGAATCCCCTTGCACTTAGAAAGTCATATTCCTGCTCGGAGGCTATTTCTGGCAAATACGCATTGTAAAACACAATACTTCCCGCATAGCCAATGCTGGCAAAGACGCTACAGAAAATCCCAAATTCCAGGTTTGAGCCATCAAAAAAGAAAAGTCCAAAGCATGAAACGGAGCCCAAATAGGCAAAGAACTTCATAAAAGTCAACTTCTTTCCGGAGGCATCAGCAATCCCGGAGAGTAGCGGAGAAATCAAGGCGATCACCAAAAATGAAAAGGAAATGGAATAAGAATAGAGAACCGTATTGACTATTTCAAACCCAAAAAAACTCACCAAATCTGAACCGTCGACTCCCTGGGTGACACTGTTGTAATACACAGGAAAGATTGTGGAAGTGATTACCAGGCTGTAGACAGAATTGGCCCAATCATACATCGCCCAGGCATTCTGGACTTTTGATTTATTACTTAAATGGATTCTCATGTGGTGATCAACAAAAAAGCCATTCGCTGAGCGAATGGCTTTCAATATACATATTAGCTTAATTAATCTTCATAGATTTTTCCGGTCGATGCATAAAGCACACGACGTGCGTCAGCATTTCTCAGTTCCGTCTGAACATCAGAAACAGGACCCATCTTCACATCTTTATCAATTTTCATCGATATCGTGATCAGACCACGGTCTGCTTCGGGAAGCTTATCTCTTTCTTGGTTGACCCACTGAACTATGTCTGGAGAAGTAATCAACACATCATTTGCCTGTACTCTTGGTTCAGAACCATACAAACTTGTGTTCTTTGGCTTACCGATATAGATGTAAGAGATAAGTGTTTTTTTCTGAAGCTTCTGCAGCTGAGTAGCTTGAGGAATTTTCTGCTCAACCAGGATGTCCTGTTCTCTCAACACGGTAGTAACCATGAAGAAGAACAACAACATGAAAATAATGTCTGGCAAAGCAGAAGTAGGAATACTCTCCTGAGTTTTGGTCTTTTTCTTAAACTTTGCCATATCAATTACCTCCTATTTTATCTGGTTCTGCAATAGATATCGCCATCGGGATATTTTCCTTTCCTTTGTCTTGAAGAGCTTTGGATGCTTCATCGTCTCCTGTCAATGCCCGGTATTCGTCTGCTGTCAGCCCTACTCTTTCACCATAAATGTCAAAGTATGCTTTTTTAGCCAGGTCAAATACTTCCAGGAAAAGCTCATAGCTTGTACCCCGGTTGGTTTTGATAGAAACAACTGCCTCTGTAGGGTCATCAGAAGATTCAGGTCTTCTCAAAGCCTGGGCCTGCAGAGAAGCAGGAAGTGTATTGTACAAGGCGGCACCTTTTTCGGTAGGGTTACCGAAGTTCAATACGAATTCCTTGATATCCTTATCCAATCCATCAGGAGTTCTTCTATATTCACCTTCCACCAACAAATCATCGTTGGCATTGATGAGGATATTGAAGATATTCCTTTCGTTTTTCTGAATATCAGGCGGCGGAACATTGGGATCCAACTTCGGAGGGAGGATATTCAAAATACCTTTGTCCGAAGCGATCGTAGTGGTTACGAGGAAGAAGATCAGCAGCAAAAAGGCAATGTCTGCCATTGATCCTGCGTTCACCTCTTGGCTCATTCTACCTTTGCTTCTTGCCATGATTATTTAATTGCTTTATTTAATTCAGTTACTACAATACCTACTACCGCAATGATGGTAAGTACATAGGTAGTAATCATTAAACCGCCCACTAATTGGGACATTTCTGGAGTCAAATTGAAGGGCTCACCTTCAAACTTTGGAAGAACTTCATTTGTAGAAATGGAATAGCAAATGAAGAATAATACCAAAATTACAACTACACCCAAGCCTGTTTTCAACAAGCTTTTTGGATCATCGAGTGATTTTACTAGCGGGAGAAGAATAGAAACTACTGCTCCTATTCCTACTAGCGCATAGCTCACATAGAGCATGATGTCATAAGTATCCATAATATTGAAACTTTAGGAATTTGGAAATTGATTAGAACAAATGAGACGGAAAGCAGGAATTACTTACCAGTCAATTTGTGCTTCACCAACACGTCTACCAAGGAGATAGAAGCGTCTTCCATGTCGTTAACCAAAGAGTCAATTTTAGCTACCAAGTAGTTGTAGAACAACTGTAGGATGATCGCAACGATCAAACCCGCAACAGTAGTCAAAAGGGCGATTTTAATACCACCTGCTACGATGGATGGAGAGATGTCACCAGCAGCTTCGATCGTGTCGAACGCGAAGATCATACCGATTACCGTACCCATGAAACCCAACATTGGAGCTAGAGAGATGAAAAGAGAGATCCATACTAGACCCTTTTCCAATCTACCCATTTCAACGGATCCGTAAGCGATGATGGATTTTTCTACCATCTCGATACCTTCTGAATATCTCATCAAGCCCTGAGTGAAGATAGAAGCAACTGGACCTTTGGTGCTTTTGGTTACGTCCTTAGCAGCTTCAATACCTCCGGAAGCCAAAGCTTCCTCTACTTTGTTGATCAATTTCTTGGTGTTGGTAGTAGAAAGGTTCAAGGTGATGATTCTTTCCAATGCAATCGCAAGACCCAAGATCAAACAGATCAATACCGGAGTCATGTATACTGGATCACCTTCGATAAACTTCTCCTTGATTACCTGGTGAAAGCTTTGCTCCTCAGCGACGATCTCGTCGTCAACAACTGTAGGAGATGCAGCAGGTGTTTCTACTGCTTGGGTTGCTTCTGTGGCAGCGGTGTCTGCGGAAGCATCTTGTGCGTTAGCGAAAACAGGAACGAATAGGATACCTGCAAGCATGAACAAAGCGATTAACTTTCTCATAATGTGTTTTTTAAATAGACTTTTGATAAAGGTTAAATGGTTTCTAGACTAAAATCGAGTTTTAAAGTTATCATTTTTTAATTTCAAAAAACAATGGGTGCTTTTAACTTTTTTGAAAGAATCCCCTGTTTAAAGCTGATTTAAGGCAATTTTTACACGAATGGAACAAAAAACATAGGATTTTCAGGTCTTTCTGATTTTCCAAAAATTCAATTTTTATCAGCAAAACACTCTCCACCGGAAAAAAAACTCCTGAAAATCAATACCATAATTCCTTAAAGCCGATAAAGTCTGAAGTTTATGGGATTATTCTCCCACTTCCTTTAAAATTATCCTTGGAGAGAAACTTTCGAAAGTCAGAAAAAGAAATTGCTCATTGGATTTATAAGGGAGTCAATTCAACCTTCTGCATTCCAAGTTTGTGTTTCAGTTTTTATACTTTAAAAAGTACCCAGGAAAAATAATGATTGGGATCAACATACATGGTGTCGATTCGTAAGCCTGCCTCTCGGGAAAGTTCATTTAAATGTACAGTATCAAACTTTTGGGATATTTCTGTTTGGATCACTTCGTCTTTTCTTAAGGAAAAAATTTCTTCCCCAACTTTCACAGACTGATTCTCCAAACTGACAAGAAAACTATCACAGGCTCCGGTCAGGGGGTGGTAGGTAGCATAATGGTCAAATGCATCAAGATTAAAATCGGCATCCAACTCTGTGTTGATTCTCGAAAGGAGATTAAGATTAAATCTTTTGGTAATTCCTTGAGGATCGTCATAGGCTTGGATTATTTGCTTAGGGTTTTTCTTCAGGTCTACTCCCAAAATAAAAAAATCCACTTCCCTTAGCCCTCCTTTGATAAACTCCAGAAATCGAATGGATTCGTCTTTTCTAAAATTTCCAATATTACTTCCGGCAAATACCACCAACTTGGGATATGGCCTTGCTTTGAATTGAGAATAAGTTTCAAAATAATCTCCGGCAAACCCTTTGGTCTTGACGCTGGGAGCTTGATTTCTGATCAATTGTTCATTAAGAGCCAAGGCTTTTTCAGAAATATCCAGCGGGAAATAATTCAGGTTAGAAATCCGGAGGCTAAGAGTCTGGATAAAACGAACCATTTTCCGTCCATCCCCTGCCCCCAGCTCGACCAAGTCCAGATGCCTGCAAGGCATTTTTTGGGCAATATCCTCAGCATGATTTTGGATAATCTCAAATTCTGCTTTGGGAAGATAATATTCTGGCATATCCATGATTTCCCTAAAAATTTTAGAACCTTCATCATCATAAAAATATTTGGAAGGAAGGCTCTTGGGATCCTTGTTTAACCCGGAAATTACATCTTTTCTAAAATTTTGCTGGAATTCACTCATTTTGCCAATCTTATCCCGGAAAAAATCCATCTGGAGGATGGATGGAAAAAATTACGATAGGATTCTCGGGAATGACCCTTGGGGGTGGCGACCGAGGCGCCGCGAAGCACATGCTGGCTGACCATGAATTTTCCGTTGTACTCTCCCAAAGCCCCTTCGGCTTTCGCAAATCCGGGATAGGGTAAATAAGCACTGTTGGTCCATTCCCACAATTGCCCCCATCGAAATCGTCTGGAAGCGACTTCCCATTCAAATTCTGTGGGAAGTCTGCAGCCTTTCCAACTCGCATAGGCTGATGCCTCATACAGGCTAACATGCTGAACAGGAAGGTCTGGATCTATCCTTTTGAACCCATCCAAAGAATAATTCCACCATTCTCCGTTTTTCCAATGCCAATATAAAGGTGCTTCTAGGCCTTCATTTTGGATGAATTGCCAACCCTCATCCAACCAATATTCAAAATTTCGATAGCCTCCATCTGCCATAAATTCAAGGTACTCTCCATTGGTAACCAACCAGTCTGAAATCTCAAAGGGCTCCAAAAAAACACGGTGGCTTCCCAGTTCATTGTCATAGCAAAAGCCCGAACCCTGATATCCTATCCTGTATATCCCTTCCTCCAAATTGATGAATTTCCCTTTTGGCTCCGGAACAGTCTGAAATCCTGAGCCATAACGGGGAAATGTGGGTTGATTGCCTAAAATATATTTCAAATCATACACCAATAACTCCTGGTGCTGCTCTTCGTGATTAATTCCTAAAACCACTCTAGCCAAAACCTCTTCGGTAAGCTCAACCTGTTTCAATAAATCCAACAAACTCTGGGTCACATATTGCCGATAGCTTAATACCTCCTCCAAACTGGGCCTGGTCATCAACCCACGGTTGGGACGAAGGACCCGGTCACCTGCATGGTTATAGTAGCTATTGAATAAATAGGCAAAATCCTCGTGATACAATGGATAGTCTTTCCCAAAAGGCACTAGAATAAATTGCTCAAAAAACCAGGAAGTATGTCCCAAATGCCATTTGGGCGGAGAAACATTTACCATCGGCTGCGGCACATGATCCTCCACTTTTAGGGGTTTGCAAATCGCTTCTGTTTGTCCCCGAGTGGTAAGAAATCTTCCTATCAGGGATTCAAGGGTCATCATGTTCTGGACAATTTGGCAAGCTTTCGGATAAATTGAACAATCAATAAGATAAAAACAAAACTAAAAGGCAGGGCAAAGAGGATCAGTAAATTGCTCACAGAAGCCAAAATTTTTCCTTTTCCAAGCCATCCCACCAATACGGTAAAAAGAAAAATCGCTATTCCCCAAAAAATCCGAATCCTCCGATTTGGTTCTTCTTTGCCTTCATCCAAAAAAATACTCAACACAAATATCGCTGAATCAATGGAGGTGATTAGAAAGGTACCAATCAAAATAGTGGATATTAGTTTACTTATCCCAGAGAATGGGTAGTGTGAGAAATAATTGAACAGGGAGCTATAAATGGAAGAAAAATCTTCTGGAGCAACCTGAGCGCTTTCCATCAAGGTAAATACATTGGACCCAAAAACCGAAAACCAAAAAAAGGTACCGATGGCAGGAAT
Organism: Cyclobacteriaceae bacterium; assembly: GCA_033844545.1. GTDB lineage: Bacteria > Bacteroidota > Bacteroidia > Cytophagales > Cyclobacteriaceae > Algoriphagus. Next base: position 6,606 of record JAJLJS010000349.1, read on the forward strand.
ACATAAGGTCCCCAAAATCATTTCACGGATGGTTCTACCCTTGGAAATTCTTGCAATAAAAACTCCCGTAAACGGAGCCCAGGCTAGCCAAAATGCCCAATAGAAATAGGTCCAGTCTTTTAAAAAGACATCCTCTGCCTTTCCGATGCCATAATTGAGACTCATTGGGAAAAACTCCAATAGGTAATTGAAAACACCTAAAGCCATCAAGGAAATCGGTTCCCACATATTCCCGACCACCCAAGCGAATAAAAGCAAACAACTTGCTCCGGCAATATTGATCAAGGACAAGACCCGAATTCCTCGCCTGACCCCAAAATACGCAGAAAGCATCGCGATGGCAGAAACCGAAAAAACAGGAAAAATCAAATCCCCGGAAGAAAACTGTATGCCAGTCCAGAAGGAAATTCCCTCCAGCAATTGACGGCTTCCCAGTCCCACTCCTGCCACCATCCCAAAAAGAGTGCAAAGCACAATGAGCAGATCCAATATTCCGGCTAGCCAATCCTGATTTAATTTTCCCAACAAGGCCGAGGAACTAAGCGCTGAACCGGATTTGACATGGATATTAAATGCCACAATCAATGCCATCAATCCATAAAACGCCCAGGGTGTGAAGCCCCAATGAAAAAAAGTATACTCCAAGGCAAAGACTTTCGGGGATTGGTCGAAAGATCTTGGGGGATTTTGGAAATAGAAAACAGGTTCCTGCACTGCCCGAAGCATCAAGCCACCTCCCATGCCTGTGCTATATAACATCGCAACCCAAGAAACCCACCCGAATTCAGGTTGATTTCCACCCAGTTTAATTTTGCCAAGGGGATGGATAGCCAAAATCACCATCAAAATGACTGAGCCCAAGCCAAGGTATAAATAATATCCTCCGAACCAACCCAAAACTTTTGAGGTCAAGCCTGCTAATTCCTGAGAAAAATCCTCTTGAAAAATAAGTCCTACCCCCACAAGCAAAATCAAGGCTGAGGCAGTTAGCCTCAGTAAAATTGATTGATTGGATAGGGGATTTTTCATATTCAAACGGAATCAATCTAAGTCAATAGAATTTGGTCTAGGCTAGAAAAAATTCAGGTAAATAAAACTATCTGGCTCCTTTTCCTTCCTTCAGCATTCTGGTCTCTACTTCAATCGGTTCATGGAGAGTTTTATGGACTGGACATTTATCGGCGATTTCTAAAAGTTTGTCTTCCATCTCTTCGGTGATATTCCCCTTGATTTCAAGCAGCCGGGAAAACTTGGAAATTTTTCCACCTCCTGTTTCCAGAAGGTCACTGTCTTCTCGGTGGACTTTTTCATGGTTGAGATACACATTGATTTCTCCCAATC
>JAJLJS010000350.1:0-5020 GCA_033844545.1 Cyclobacteriaceae bacterium
AATGGCGTTGGTCATGGATAACTCATTTTCTGGTTTTTCTGCAACAAAGAAGCGTAAAATCCACTCGAAAAAGCCTGACCAAAATCAGTTCCTCGGTTAAAAAACAGCTATTATTCTGTTCTATTTTCAGCATTTCTTCCGACGGCTTGCAGAGAATTTCCCTTCTTTACATTTTTAGAAAAGAATGAGTAACAACCCCACCACCCTCACCCGTCAGCTTGGATTAGTAGGATTGGCTGCCACCGGAATCTGCTCCATGATCGGAGCATCGATATATGTGGTTCCGTTTATGATTCAGCGCAATGTCCCGGGAATCGGCCCCTTCGTCTTGACTGCTTTCCTATTTGCGGCCATTCCAGCAGTATTTGCGGCGCTTGCATATACCATTTTGGCTTCGGCCATGCCCAGAACCGGAGGATCTTACCTCTATGCCAGCCGGGCGATTCATCCCTATTTCGGATTTGCGGCCAGCTTTTCTCAGTGGTTTGGACTCTCCATCGTGATCGGAGTGATTGCCTATGTGGTGGTTCCCTTTTTCAGGGATGTGGCTCAAGGATTAGCATGGACCGATGTGGCTGATTTTCTGGAAATAGGCAGCGTACGGGTATTGCTCTCTCTTGCTCTGCTTTGGACTTTTGTTTGGATCAATATTTTGGGAGTTTCTTTTTATGAAAAAACCCTGATTCCCCTCATGCTGCTGATGTTTGGCTTAGGGGCAATCGTGATTGTCTGTGGATTGGTTTACGATCAGGGAGATTTCCTTCAGGCCTTGCAGGAAAAAGAAAACCGCAGTCTTGAACTCTATTCGGGAACCTGGAACTGGAAGACCTTCCTCCCGGCAGCAGCCTTGCTTTTCTCCAGCTTTATCGGCTTTGATGCGATAGCCCAAGCCGGAGGAGAAGCGAAAAACCCGGAGAAAAACCTGCCCCGAGCGATTGGCTTGGCCATTTTTGGAGTCGGCTTATTCTATTTTGCCTTTACTTATGCCGTATACCACACCGTGCCTTGGCAGTTTGTGGCGGAAGAATCGCTGAAAAAAGACCTAACCGCAGCAGGATTGCTCAGCTATGTTTTACCATCCAGTTTGGGGGTTTTGATCTTGTTGGGCGCAGCGATTGCCCTGCTCAATGATCTTCCGGCCATGATCCTTTCGGTATCCCGACTGGTATTTTCCTGGGCAGAAGACGGAATTTTCCCTTCCATGCTGGCAGCTGTTCACCCCAAGTTTCACAGTCCTTATCTGGCTATTTTGCTGAGTGGAATGGTCGCTACTTTGGGGATTTTGGGGAGTCATTTTGCCGGAGATTTCTTTCTGGGAATTGACATCATGGTCACCTCCATGCTAGTCAATTTCCTCTTAATGTGTGTCTCTTTACTCCTTTTCCCTCAAGTAAATCCAAAATTATACTCCCGGATCATTGTGTTCAAAGGTCGCTTCCTACAGCTCCTTGTCGGATGGGGCGGGGTGATTTTTCTGAGCAGCTTTTTGATCATTCATGTGAGCAAAGACCTGCAAAGTGAATTATCGGACTGGTATTTCCATTCGACCTGGATTTGGGCCTTGGTGATGAGTCTTGCCTCTGCCTTTTTTATCTTCCGATGGAAAACCAAAATTTCGGGCAATCCCGTGCTAAAAAATCAATTCTCTCAATTACCCGCTGAATAAGATGGCTATTTCACGAACTACCGAACTCGCCCCTGGACTTCACATTTCCAGAGCTTTGATCGGCCTTTGGCAAATCGCAGACATGGAGCGCGACGGCAAAAAACTGGATCCAGTTCCAGCCGCTCAAGCAATGAAATCCTATGTGGATGCCGGATTTCACACCTTCGACATGGCAGATCATTATGGGTCCGCAGAGGAGATTTCAGGGGTTTTTAATAAAACTTATGGAAAAGACTCCGCCCAACACTTTACGAAATGGGTGCCTTCTCCAGGAAATCTGACCAAAGCCCAAGTTCGGGAGGCAGTTCAAACTGCCCTTCGCCGAATGCAAACGGATAGGATAGACTTGATGCAGTTTCATGCTTGGCAATATGCCCATCCGAGTTGGCTGGATGCGCTTTATTGGTTGCAGGAGCTCAAGGAAGAAGGGCTGATCGGACATTTGGGCTTGACCAATTTTGACACTGCGCATTTGAGCATCGTCCTGAATTCCGGGATAGAGGTGGTTTCGAATCAGGTTTGTTATTCTCTTTTGGATCAGCGGGCGTCGGGAGAAATGACGGAACTTTGCCAAAAATACGAAGTCAAGCTTTTCGCCTTCGGGACAATTGCGGGTGGATTTTTGTCAGAAAAATGGCTGGGCAAATCCGAACCCGCACTGGACGATTCCCTGACCTGGTCACAGATGAAATACAAACGGTACATCGACACTTCCGGGGGTTGGGAGAAGTTCCAAAACCTACTCAACGTCCTCAAGCTGATTGCTCAAGAGCATGGAGTCAGCATTTCCACTTTGGCGAGCCACTACATCCTAACCCGGCCAGCCGTAGGTGGAGTGATCATCGGGGCGAGATTAGGACAAAGCCAGCATTTGGAAGAGAATCAGCAGTTATTCTCTTTTTCTCTGACTGAAAAAGAAGAAGCAGAAATCCAACAAGCTTTGTCTCTCTTGGATAAAATCCCGGGAGACTGTGGAGACGAATACCGAAAACCTCCCTTTTTGACAGCTTCCGGAGATTTAAGTCATCATTTGGAAAATTTCCCAGCTCCCTATCCCACCAAATTGGGCAGTGATGGGAGAACCAAAGCGCTCAGCGGCACCGTTTGGGAAGACATTGCCGGATTTAGCCGTGCGATCCGCAAGGGCAACCGAATTCTGGTCTCAGGCACCACAGCTACCCACGGTTCTAGGGCGGTAGGAGGCAAGGATCCTTCTGCACAGACCCACTACATTCTGGACAAAATAGAAGGAGCGATTCTTTCCCTGGGAGGAAAAATGGAAGAGGTAGTCCGAACTCGGATTTTTATTCGCAACGTGGATCAATGGGAGCCTATATCCAGGGCTCACGGAAAACGGTTTGGGGAGATTCAACCAGCCAACACCATGGTTCGGGCCGAATTGATCGGAGAGGAATATTTGGTGGAAATTGAGGCAGAAGCTGTCGTAGAATCTTAACTTGGCACAGGATATCCTTCTGATTCGGACTAGTTTAGCCCTTGCATCCATAGCTGAAACTCAAAATGCAAAAGATTCTAACCCAAACGTACAAAAGCCCTTATGGAGAATTGATTCTTGGTGTTTTCGAAAATCAACTTTGCCTGTGCGACTGGAAATACCGCAAAATGCGGGAGGCGGTGGATTCCCGATTGACCAAAGGCCTTTTGGCAGAAATGGAAGGAGGAAATCATCCGGTTTTGGACCAGACGAGAAAGGAATTGGAAGAATACTTTTCGGGGAAAAGAACTCAATTTGAAGTCCCTTTCTTAACCGTGGGGTCTGATTTTCAAAAAAGCGTCTGGGAAGCCCTGCAAAGAATTCCTTTCGGGGAAACCCGCAGCTACCTCCAACTTTCGGAAGAATTGGGAAATCCCGATGCCATCCGGGCAGTAGCCTCTGCCAACGGAGCCAATGCCCTTTCGATCCTTATTCCCTGTCACCGGATCATCGGCTCGGATGGAAGTCTTGTGGGCTATGCCGGAGGATTGGATGCCAAGAAAAAACTCCTCAAACTGGAAGGAGCCCGAGCTTTTCAGGTCAAAGGGCAAACCAGTTTGTTTTAAAAGCAATGGTTTTCTACCCGTATGGGTTATCAAAAAGTGAACTTTTCGGCGGAATTTTCCTAACTTTTATCCAAGTCTGAACTACCATGAAAAACCTTCCCAGCCTTCTCCTATTCCTAATGCTGCTGATTTCCGGCACTGCATTTTCCCAAGAAAAAATCAACTTGAGCGGTACTTGGCTCTTGGATGTCCAAACAGACCTGGGTAGCGGAACCCCCACCTTTGTTCTCAAACAAGAGGGTGAAAAAATCACCGGGACTTACTCGGGCACATTGGGGGAAGCTCCCTTGACCGGAACCTTGAAAGGAAATGTCATTCATATTCAGTTTTTGATCGATGGAAACCTGATCACCTACGATGGAACAGCCAGCCCGTCAGAAATCAGCGGAAAAGTAAATCTGGCTGAAATGGCTTCGGGAACTTTCAAAGGAAAAAGGAAATAGAAGACGTGAAAACGAGCTATCTAAGCAAGCAACCCATTCCAAAAGGAGAAGCGGTTTCCGGTTCGGAAATTCGACCCGTTATTTTTGAATTGATCCTGAAAAGCAATCCTGGATTCGGCCCTCAAGATTTTATCTCACTCTCCGAACTCAATCAATTCAGAAGAATTTATCTGACCCAGTTGGTCGAGGAAGAAAAGGGGGAACTGGCGAATCTGGATCGGAATGTCATGGAGGCTATCCGGGATAACTCCTTGCTATCCAATAAAATCCAAAACGAACAAGAAAGTCCTTCCCTGTTGGGAGAAAGGCTAGCTGATAAAATTGCAGAATTCGGAGGGAGCTGGACCTTCATCGGTATCTTTTTTTCTTTCCTGCTCATTTGGATGGCAGTCAATATTTATTTGCTAAGCACCAAAGCATTTGATCCATATCCTTTTATCTTGCTTAACCTGATTTTGTCTTGTTTGGCTGCTATACAGGCACCGATCATCATGATGAGCCAAAACAGACAAGAAGCCAAAGACCGAAAAAGGGCCGAAAATGATTATCAGATCAACCTCAAAGCAGAACTGGAAATCAAACTTCTCAGTGAAAAAATTGATCACCTGCTGATCCATCAAAACAAAAAACTTCTGGAAATCCAGGAAGTACAAATCGATTATCTTGAAGATTTGCTCAAAAAAGTCAAAGAAAAATAACCCAATTTCCCATGCATCCTATCTTAAAAAACTTTCTTGCAATAATCGTTGGACTTCTAGTCGGAGGTTCTGTCAATATGGGATTGATCCTCATTAGCGGATCCGTCATCCCTCCACCCGAAGGAGCTGATCTGACGACCATGGAAGGCTTG
>JAJLJS010000351.1:0-2785 GCA_033844545.1 Cyclobacteriaceae bacterium
TGTTCCGGCCAAATCCGCCTTGGAAATCTCCGGAAGCTTTTCGATCGCATCTTCCAAATACTCCCCAAATTTCTTCAACTCCTGCTCGGAGTAAGGACCAGAGATATTCACGTTCATAATCGGGAAATCCGACGTGTTTACTTCAACTACATTCGGGTCTTGGTCCAAATCGGTCGGCAATTCAGACTTGGACTTATCTACTGCATCTTTGACATCCTGGATCGCTTTGGATATCTCCACCCCGGGATTGAATTCTACGATAATCGAAGAAAAATCCTGCACCGAAGTAGAGCGGATGTCTTTGACGTTGTTGAGCGATTTAAGCTCTTTCTCAATTGGTCGGGTAATCAGATTTTCCATATCCACGGGCGAGTTGCCGGGATACGGAGTTCCGATGTAGACTGTAGGAATGACAATTTCCGGGAAACTTTCCTTGGGCATGGTGCGGTAGGCTCCCAGTCCCAAGACGGTAATGATCAGGGTCAAAATGACCACAGAAGTGGCATTGTCCACGCTAAAACTGGACAGGCCAAATTCCCGAATGATCGATTTATTTTGAGAATCTGTCATGGCTTAGAGCTGGGCAATGTTTACGCTAAAATTGTCGCCTACCTCGCGGAATCCTTTATCCACAAGAGTTTCTGTTCCTGTCAAGCCATCTTTCACCTCCGTTTCATTCCCTGAACTCATACCACGTACGATGTATTTCTTTTTGGCAGTCTCATTCTCCACGACAAAAACATAATCCCCTCGGTTGTCCGAAAGTATCAGATGAGAAGGGATAACTACGCTATCGGAATTTTTGTAATCCTGGATTTTCAAGACAGAAATCATATTAGGCTTGATCCCTCCCAATTGGGGGAGAAAAACCTCCACCTTGAATGTCCGGTTATTCGGATTGATGATGGATCCTACAGCAGATACCTTGGTATTCAGGGTTTTTCCCAAAGAAGGAAAAGAAACTTCCACGGAATCACCTTTTTCCAATACGCCTACATAGCTCTCTGAAATATCCGCCTCAATGAACAGATCACTTTCGCCAACAAACTGGAACATTGGCATGCCCGGCTGAACCAATTCTCCAAGCCTTGCCTGGACTGTTTCTACCGTCCCGTTGAAAGGAGCTCGAACATAGGCCTTGTCAAGCTGGGTTTTCAGAGAAGCAAGGCTCTTTTCCAGGCCTTCTTTTCTGTTTTTGGCTTCCAGATACTGGATTTCCGTTCCGATCTGCTGTTTCCAAAGTCTTTCCTGCTTTTCAAAAATGGTCTTGGCCAAGGACAGGGAGTTTTCCATTTCCTCAATGTTTCTTTGGATGCTTTCTGCATCTATCATGGCCAAAACTTGTCCTTTGGCCACCCGCATTCCTTCAATCGCATTGACTTCCACGATTCTTCCGGAAATCTCCGCACTGATGCTCACGTTCTTCTTGGACAAGACCGAGCCGGTGACCTCCACGAAGTGGGTAAACTCCCCTTTCTTCGCCGAGGCGGTGGTAATCAAAATCGGCTTTTTGTTTTGTGCAGCAAATTCAGGGTCCAAATCGGAGATTTCCTTTTCAAGCTCCCGGATTTCCGTATTGATGCTCGCAAGGTCACTTTTTAAAGTTTCCAACTTCTCTTTTTTGGCAGCTAAATCATCCTTGTTACAGGAAAAAACCACGATGGACAGAGCCAGCAGAGGGAGATATTTTAAGACAGGTTTCATAAAGTTCTGATTAGAGGTAGGTGTTGGTTTAGTTATTCAAATCAGCCTTCAACAGGCCCAGGGCTTTTTCAAGGTTTACTTTGGAGACCAGACCGTCGTACAAAGCTCCGAGATAATTGATCTCTGCCTGAATCAGGTCTGCATCTGCTTCGACTACTTCCAGATTGGAGCCTACGCCTTCCCTGTACTTGATGGTGGCGATATCGTAGACCTCCTGGGCTAGGGATAAGTTTTCCCGTTGCACATCCAGAATGCTCAAGTCGTTTTGAAGATTGGTTTTTGCGGTGAAAATTTCATTTTTGAAGCTTTCCATCAAATAAAAACGCTGGTTTTCCAACTGGTTGATTTCCACTCGGTTTCTTTGGATCCGGGCACTTTTGCTCAATCCGTCAAAGATCGGAATCTGCATGCTCACCCCTAAAAGGGAGCTGCTAAACCAGTTGCTGGAGCTGAATACCGTTTCCAAGGTATTTCCTGCACCAGATCTTCGAAAGTTGGCATTGAAATCCAGCGAAGGCATGTATTGGACAGTGTTATTCTGCAAGTCGAGCTTGGTGAGTTCGATCTGGGTATTGATCTGGTCCAATTCTACCCGGTTAGTCCCTTCATCGGCCAAAAGGCTGGCCAATTGATCCCGGGGATTCAATTCGATTAAGGTCTCGTTGATCAAAATGTCCACCTCCTGGGGCAATCCCATTTGAAGTTTCAGGAGGTCTTTGCTGACTTCCCAGGCGGTCATGCTTCTTTGGTACTGCGTCAAAGTATTGTTTCGCTGCACTTGCACTCGGGACACATCGATTTTCTCGGCAAATCCCGCTTCATACAGCGCTGTGGTCTCTTTGACCAAGGAATCGATCCGGGAAAGGTTTGCTTCCGCCAGACGGATTCGCTCCTGATTGACCAAGACTCCGAAGTAGGCCTTTTTGACCGCTTCGATGACATCATTTTCGGCTTTTCCCAAATCATATTGGGTCAATTCCTGCAAAGTCTTCGCAGCTCGTAGACCTACGAAAAAGGAACCGTCAAAAATCATCTGGGAAAGATTGACTCCCAATCCGGAAGAATAACTCACTCCAAACCG
>JAJLJS010000352.1:0-6501 GCA_033844545.1 Cyclobacteriaceae bacterium
AAAATCCGTCAATAAAACCAAACTGCTTTGGTAGAGATCTTTGGTGATTTTCATAGGGGTAAAATGCAAAACTAAAGGTAAGTGTATATCCTTACCCGACCAAAAAACCTGTCGGAACTAGAATGTGCAAAATTTCCTCAACATGTTGCCCAGATTTTCTAGACCTGGGAGTTTTTTTCCTCTCCCTCAACTCATTTACAATTCTTTGAACTGTAGTTGCGTCCGAAATCCTTTCTATTTGAATATCAATTGCCTGAAAAAATCCATCACTTTCGAAAACAAAAACTCTGGAACTGTATTTGACTTATAGTACATCAAAGTGAAAAATTCAAAGATGATGATGAACAAAAAATTATTCGTAATGGGAATTGCCCTTGCCAGTTTTGCAATGGTTTCCTGCTCTGAAGAAAATGACCCAATTCTTGGAGAAGGTGAGGTAAATGTGGGAATGGGGATCAAATTATCCTCAGGAAGTTCGGTCGGTGCCAGAATCCAAAACTCTGGCTTGGAAATCAAAAATGGCTTTGTTTTAATCAAGAAATTGGAACTTGAAACAGAAGGTATAGATGAAAACGGAGGGGAATTCGAACGGGAAATTGAGGTTAGATTTCCAGAACCACGAAGAATCGATTTCGACCCTGTAGATAGTTCTCCGGATTTTTACTTCAATATCCCTGCCGGAAGATATGAGGAAATTGAGCTGGAAATGGACGTAATTGACTATAGAAATCAGCCTTCTCTACAACTAGAGGGTACTTTTACAAGATCCAATGGATCTTCAGTCCCTTTCAGGTTTGAAGTATTTGGTGATGACGACGAGGATTTGGACTTCGAATTAGAAATCGAAGCAGAAGATGACGATGATTTCTTTTTCCTCGGTGAGGATAAAAATGGCGTGGCTCTGATGGAAATCAATGCCAAGGGATGGTTTAATTCCATCACTCAAGCTCAACTTGAAAATGCCGATCTGAGCGACGGTGTTTTATTGATCAATGCCAATGTCAATGAAGGGATTTTTGAAGAAGTTTTGGAGAAAATTGAAAACTCACTGGAGATCGAAATTAAAATGAAATAATCGAATCCATTTAATCTAATAGGGTGCCTAGAGTACCCTTTTTTTGTTACTTGATTTCTCCTAATGTTTTACCCGAAGGTTCAATAAAATCCCTACCAATACCAAAGCCATTCCTAAGTAAGCCTCAATCGGGAAGGTTTCTCCGAAGAGAAAATACCCAAAGGCCAAGGCATACAAAACACTCATGTAACTCAGACTGGATACCCTCGAAAGGTTCCCTGTTTGGTAGGCTACGGTCATGAAATATTGGGCGCTCTGGGTACAAAAGCCAATCCAAAGCAACATCAGCCAATCCCAGCCTGTAGGCGTCACCCAATCAAAAAACATAATCACAGAGGCAATGGGCAAGGTCACCAATGGAAAGTAAAAGACAATCACCAATGGATGTTCGGAAGTCTTAAGCTTGCGGATCATGTTATAAGCCAAACCCGCAGCAAGACCGGAAGTCACTCCCATCACCGCACTCACGGCATCTACCCGTGGGTCAAATCCTTGTATGATCAGCACTCCGGCAAAGGCCATTGCGAAATACAAAAACTGGATCGGCATTACCCGCTCCTTGATGATAAATACCCCTAATATCGTGGTGAAAATCGGGGAAAGGTATTGCATGGTCACTGCACTGGCCAATGGGATTCTTTGGAGTGTATAGAAAAACAAAATCAAGCTAATGGATCCGACCAGACCCCGGATCACCAGACTTCCTTTGTGGTTCCCAAACACATAGATTTTCTTCTGTTGAAGCAAAATAAACGTGAAGACCAGACTAAATACAGAGCGAAACCAGACAATCTCAATAGCCGGAATATGCGGAATAAACTTCACCGACACATTCATCATGGCAAAAAAAACACCCGCCAGGAGCATGGATTGGACACTGCTGATTTTCAAGGTTTCGGTGGTTAGTTTTTTAAAAGCCCAAAGCTAAGATTCTAAAAGGAAGAACCGCAGCCCAAAAGTGTTTTCGATGGAAACCTTTCCATCTTTGGTAAAGTTCTATTTGAAAAAATAAAAATGGCATTATCGAAAGGCACCCAAGCGCCCAATTTTACCCTTCCCTCTACTTCCAATCAAACTTTTAAACTTGCCTCTTATTTGGGAAAGCCAATGATCCTATTCTTTTATCCTAAGGATTTTACCCGGGGTTGTACCAAAGAAGCCTGCGAATTCAGGGATCAGTTTGCAGAATTTAGAAATCTTGAGATTGCGGTATTTGGGATCAGCCGGGATGATATTCCCACTCATGAAAAGTTCAAAAAGGCCCACAAACTCCCTTTTGACTTGCTTTCCGACAAAGATGGAACGGTTTGCAAAAAATACGAAGCTTTGATTCCCTTGATAAAAATGCCCAAGCGGGTCACATATCTTTTGGACGAAGAGCATAAAATAGCGGCTGTTTTTGATGGGCTTTTTGAAAACAAAGCTCATGTGGAAGCCATGCTCAGTAAGCTCAAAAAATAATCAGGAGCCCAGAATCAATCCATCCTGCATGACTACTTTTCGGTCTGCCATTTCAGCTAATTCCTGATTATGCGTTACGATTACAAAAGCCTGCTGAAGCTCATTCCTAAGCTTAAAAAATAGTTCATGGAGGCCTTTCGCATTGGTTGAGTCCAGGTTTCCGCTTGGTTCATCCGCAAAGACCACCGAAGGATTATTAATCAAGGCACGGGCCACAGCAATTCTCTGCTGCTCACCGCCGGAGAGTTCGGAAGGCTTATGATCCAAGCGGTGACTCACTCCCAAAATTTCGGCTAGCTCCGAGGCACGTTTTTTCAAGCTTGAGTCATCTTTTCCCTGGATAAAACCGGGAATCTGAATGTTTTCGACTGCAGTAAATTCTGGGAGAAGATTGTGAAACTGAAAAATGAATCCGATTTTTTCATTTCGGAATTTGGCCAGATTATCGCCTTTTAAACTGATTAAATTCTTGCCCTCCATCTCCAGACTTCCGGAATCCGGTTGGTCCAAGGTACCCAAAATATGCAGTAAGGTACTTTTTCCTGCACCCGAGGACCCCACAATCGAAACAATCTCCGAGGGAAAGATTTCCAAATCTACCCCTTTCAAAACTTCTAGGCTACCATAAGATTTATGGATCCCTTTGGCAATCAGCATAGTACTATTTTTTGTGATTTTAAAAGTAAAACAAATCCCTCAAATCCAGTAGCTAAGCCAGATTTTTACCAAAAATTGAAAAAACTCGGTTTGATTTATCGCTGTCATCGCCTTATCTTCGGGCAAAATTTTCCGAAGGAAGAAATCAGGCAGGGCCAAATTGCCAGACCAAGGAAAGGCAAGCTATCCAATCCGATTTCCAATCTTTTGAAATAAAAACACAAAAACATGAATATTCACGAATACCAGGCTAAAGAAGTATTAAAAGGTTATGGAGTCCGAATTCAGGAAGGCATCGTCGCAGATAGTCCTGAAGCAGCTCATGAGGCCGCAGTAAAACTTAACGCTCAAACCGGTACTTCCTGGTATGTGATCAAAGCGCAGATTCATGCGGGTGGCCGTGGAAAAGGAAAAGTGCAGGAAACAGGCTCCAATGGAGTGGTTTTGGCCAAAAAACTCGAAGATGTTAAAGAAAAAGCAGCGGCAATCCTGGGAGGCACTTTGGTGACTATCCAGACGGGTGCTGAAGGTAAAAAGGTGAATAAGGTGTTGGTAGCTGAGGATGTGTACTATCCTGGCGCTTCCGAACCCAAAGAATATTACATGTCCATCCTATTGGACAGAGCTACTGGTTCCAATGTGATCATGGCCTCTACCGAAGGAGGAATGGACATCGAGGAGGTTGCTGAAAAGCATCCCGAGAAAATCATCAAAGAGTGGATCGACCCTAAAGTAGGTCTTCAGGGATTCCAGGCTAGAAAAGTTGCTTTCAAACTGGGCTTGACCGGAACTGCTCACAAAGAAATGGTGAAGTTCATCACAGCACTATACAATGCCTATGTAGCTACCGATTCTTCTCAGTTTGAGATCAACCCGGTATTGAAGACTTCTGACGACAAGATCTTGGCAGTAGATGCCAAAGTAAACTTGGACGACAATGCACTTTACAGACAGCCTAAACTGGCTGAATTGAGAGACTTGGCGGAAGAAGATCCTTTGGAAGTAGAAGCTGGCAAGTCTGGCTTGAACTATGTGAAACTAGACGGAAACGTAGGTTGTATGGTGAACGGAGCTGGACTAGCGATGGCGACCATGGACATGATCAAGCTTTCCGGCGGTGAGCCTGCCAACTTCCTGGACGTAGGAGGAGGAGCTAATGCCACAACGGTAGAGGCAGGTTTCCGTATCATCCTTCAGGATCCAAATGTAAAAGCAATCTTGATCAACGTATTCGGCGGAATCGTAAGATGTGACAGAATTGCAAACGGAGTTGTTGAAGCTTACAAATCTATTGGCGATATTCGCGTGCCGATTATCGTGAGGCTTCAGGGAACCAATGCGGAAGAAGGTGCGAAAATCATCGACGAATCCGGATTGAAGGTATTCTCGGCCATCACCTTGAAAGAAGCAGCAGAGCGCGTGAAAGCCGCTTTGGAAGCAAAATAAAGAAAGTATGCAGCCGTAGTTCAACTGGATAGAATATCGGATTTCGGCTCCGAGGGTTGAGGGTTCGAATCCTTCCGGCTGTACTTCAAAAGCTCAGATGAAAGTCTGGGCTTTTTTGTTTCAATTCAGAGAAGCAGAGAAAAAGGTGAAAAATTTGAGCCACAAAGGCTCAAAGACAGGGAGAAATGATAGTGGAATTTTATTTCTGTGAAAAAAGAAGCAAGGGACTTCAACATTGAAGTCCCTTGCTCTGATTACTTTCTTTTTCCAGGTAAATACCTCTCCTCTGCTCTTTTCTCCACATCTTCCCGATAAAAGGCAGCCTCCTTGAAATGGGTATCTGCATAGCGCTGGGCCTGGTCAAAGAAGTGTGGGGAATTCGGATCTGAACTTTGCCCGCCTGCCAGGATGGTTTTGGCTTTGACTTTCTCCCCAAACTCGACCACGGCTACAAAGCTGTTTCCCCGATAGCCATAGAGTCGCTTGGTTCCTTCGAAAGTTCTGGCTCCGTAGGCTGCCAAGGCGCCCCAGTTGCCGGAAGCATAAGGGACAGGGATGTAAGGTTGATTGTCATCGTATTTCAGGTCGATGTCTCCGCTGAGTCTTTGGAATCGGTTGATCTCACCCCAAGGCGTTTTCCAGGTTCCAAAGTCCGCATCCATCTGAGCGATGGTTTCCTCCAATACTTCCAAGATTTCTTTGGCTTCCGGAGCTTTAGCATTGGAAGGATTGATAAAGCGATTCATGCTTCTGAATCTCCGCTGGTAATTTTCTCCATAGAAATGCGCCAAGGACATGGGAATTGAGGATAGACTGGTTCTGTAATCCCACGAAGTCAATGTATCCACGGCATCTTTCAGATTTTCCTTCCCCTTTCCAGCTTTCAGAAAGGCCGAAGAAAGTTCAGGAATCAGGTATTCAAAGGCCGGCAAATAGGGATCGTGCGCCAAAGTCAAAAAGCTATCCAGATTCAGTTTTTCGACATTCTGAAGCACTTTGACGGCATGAATTCCCCTGAAATTTTCCTGATCGGGCGCCATGTAGTTGGGATAATTTTCCGCCTTGGGACTGAATTCACCAGCAGCAGTAAACGGAGTGGAATTGCAATTTTGAATCCATCCGTTTTCCGGATTGAGAATCAGAATACTTTCATCCACCGTGTGCAAACCCTGCCAATCGGTAGCCGGATCACTTCCATCCACTGGTCTGGAAAAGTCAAATTCCGGATTTCTTTTCGGGATAAAATTCCCATGGAAATACGCAATATTCCCTTCTGCATCCGCAAAAACTGTATTGTTGGAAGAGTTGGTGCGGATATTCATCATTTCTTTGAATTCCGTGTAATTGTTCAGCTTGGTTCGGGTATAGCTTTGAACCAAAGCATTGACTGGATCCCAGTTGATTTTAGTAGCCACCCAGCCATTCTCTCCCTTGTGAGTAATCGGTCCGTGATGGGTTCGGTAGATGGTGAAAGACTTGCTTTTCAGCTCCTCTCCTTCTTTGTATTTCAGGGTGATCTCCTGGCTATTTACTTCCCGCTTTTCTCCACCATAATTGTAGAGAATCATTCCGTCTTCCTCGAGGATTTCCTCCTCAAATTCATCAATGAAATCCACAAAAGTCGAGGTATGAATCCAGCCGGTTTTTTCGTTGAAACCCTGATAGACAAAAAACTGCCCCCAAGTCACTGCGCCATAGGCATTTAGGCCTTCTTCAGAAACGACATGGACCTCTGGGCGGAAATAGAAAGAGGTATGCGGATTGATCAGCAGCATGGCATTTCCAGATTCGGAAAGGCTCGGTGCGATCGCAATGCCATTTGAACCTTTGGGTTCATCGAGTAGCTTTTCCAGCTCATGTTG
>JAJLJS010000353.1:0-17054 GCA_033844545.1 Cyclobacteriaceae bacterium
CAAAACCACAATATCCGCCAGCACCACATGAGGAGGCCGATTGACTACAAATTCCACAATATCTGCGATGTCCTGGGCTACCAAAGGATCAAATCCCTGATAAACTTTCTCAGCGCGTTGATCATCACCTTTAAATCGAACAAGGGAAAACTCCGTCTCTACCAATCCCGGATGAATTCCGATCACTTTGATGCCAAAGGGATTCAAGTCAATTCGCATGCCCTTGGTAATGGCATCCACAGCATGCTTGCTGCCGCAATACACATTTCCGTTGGGATAAACCTCCTTGCCGGCAATGGAGCCGATATTGATAATCGTGCCTGATTTGCGCTCCGTCATTCCGGGAATGATCGCTTTGGAGACATAGAGCAATCCTTTCACATTGATATCCATCATCGCATCCCAGTCGTCCAAACTCCCGGTCTGAATAGGATCCATTCCATGCGCATTCCCGGCATTGTTGATCAGGATATCGATTTCTTTCCAATCTTCAGGAAGGTTTCCTAAAATTTCCCCCACTTTTTCCCGATCCCTCACGTCAAAAACCAAAGGTAAATAGCGAATAGTAGATGGAAGTTCTTTTTCCAATTCTTCCAGACGATCCTTTCTTCGGCCTGTGGCGATGATATCAAAACCCATTTTTGCCAAGGTAATCGCTGAGGCTTTTCCAATTCCCGAAGTCGCTCCGGTGACTAAAGCAATTTTATTTTCCATGGAATAAAGATAGAAGGATTGAAATATTGGAATATTGAAATATTGGAAAATTGAGCAGGATGATACATTCTCCGAAATGTACGAAAACCAAAGCTTCAAAATTCTTGGTTAAAAAGGGCCACTGGGACTATCAGGCTTGAAGTTCCCCCCCCTCGTAAATCGTAATTCTTAAACCAGTACTGAGCGAAGTCGAAGTATCGTAAATCGAATTCAACTTCTCCACAAATACGGAAACAAAATATATCCCGTGGCAGCTACGATAGCATTGATGGCCAGTAAACTCAGGAGCTTATCAGCACTTACACTCCAATCCAGCCCATCCAAGGCATTTTTGGAAATACGGATCGCCATCAACAGAATTGGGATTATCACTGGAAAGCTCAAAATAGCCATAAGTGTGGCATTGTTTCCTGCCTTGGAAGCTATCCCGCTCACCATGGTCAGGCTAGCTGAAAAACCTACAGAACCTAAAATCAGATTGAGCAGGAAAAGGCTTTGGTCCTGAACGGGATTCCCCAAAATCACGGAAAAAACCCCATAGCCCAATAGGGCCAGAATCAAGGTAAGGCCAGTATTGTATAGGATTTTGGAAACGATAATGGATTCCGGTGAAGCGATCATGTAGTAGTACAACTGCCGTCCTTGATGCTCCTGCACAAAGCTTTTGGCCACAGCATTCACCGCAGAAAACAGAATAATGATCCAATACAGGGCATTCCAGGTCGGAATGGAAAGATTCCCCATTTTGGCTCCCACGCTGAGATAGGTGATAAATACAGCCGAAACCACGTAAAGCAAAATCCCATTCAAAGCATACTTCTGCCTCCACTCCAGGGTGATTTCCTTACGGATCAAGACTGAGATTTCTTTCCACATGGCTCAAAGTAAATACTTTTTTAGCCACGAAGACCCAAAGGCCCAAAAGGATTTTCATTCCCTTTATTTGCTCACAGATGCCTCAGATTTCCACAGATGGACTTTTTATCTGTGCGCATCCGTGGAATCTGTGAGAGTTTTCTCCAGCTGGCACTATTTCTCAAGTTATTCTCACCATCAATAATTCGATCATGAATTCCAAGCAAAGATACTTTTGCTCACAGATGTCACAGATTACCACAGATAAACTTTAAATCTGTGCGCATCTGTGCAATCTGGGAGAGACCTCAAGCCCCTTTTGATTCGAAAGGATTCTCTGATTAAATTAACCTCTTCAATTTCAAGAATATGATTTGGGAGGATTTCTTCATTCGATGGACCAGAATTGCCGGGAACGTGACTTTTCGGTACTTCCTGATCGCAGGCACTGTTTTTTTTCTGTTTTATTTTGTGCTCAAAGGAATCCTGGCAAGCCGAAAAATGCAGGCCAAATTCCCCAAACTCAAGGACTACTCCAGAGACATCACCTATTCGCTGATGACCATTTTGATTTTTGCCACTGTAGCTTCGGTGGTTTTCATAATACTGGACCCTTACACCCTATATTACAAATCGGTGGACAAATATGGCTGGACTTATTTTTACCTGAGTTTTCCGCTGATGTTTCTGATCCACGATGCTTATTTCTACTGGGCTCATCGAATGATGCATCATCCCAAACTTTTCAAAGCAATCCATAAAGTTCACCATCAATCCACCAATCCTTCCCCATGGACAGCCTATGCATTTCATCCTTTGGAAGCGGTGGTAGAATCGGGAATCATCCTGGTTTTGGGATTAGTCATTCCCGTTCATCAAGCTGCATTCGGTTTGTTTATGCTGTTTCAGTTTTCCTACAATGTTTATGGGCATCTGGGATATGAACTGTACCCCAAAAACTTTCACCGAACTCGGATCGGAAAATGGATCAACACGGGCACAGCTCACAACCAGCATCATCAGTTTTTCCACGGAAATTATGGCCTTTATACCTTGATCTGGGATCGGCTTTTTGGGACACTGAGAGAGGATTATGACCAAAAGTTTGATCAGGTGACCGCTCCAAATCAATCAGAACAACAAAACAAAGCCATGGCCTGATTGGCTTTTCCAACCCTTTTTATCGCTGATGAATTCTAAAACACTCCTTTTTTCCTTGGTTGCTTGGTGGGCCATTTCCTGTGCTGAAAAAAGCCCAAAAATTGATTATACCGATTGGTCGCATTATGGGGGCCCCGAGGATGGGTCCCGATATTCCTCTTTGGCTCAGATAAACAGAGAAAATGTCGCCCAACTTCAAGTGGCCTGGACCTATCATACAGGAGATGCCTCCGAGCGGAGTCAGATTCAGTGCCAACCGATTGTGGTGAATGGCTTACTTTATGGAACCACTCCCAAATTGAATGTATTTGCCTTGGATGCAAGTACAGGAGCGGAAGTTTGGAGATTTGATCCATTTCAGGTGTTGGGCGGAGAAAATTCCTGGGCAGGGACAAATCGGGGTGTGACTTACTGGGAAGAAGGCGAGGACAAGCGGATTTTGTTTACTGCCGGAAATTGGCTGATGGCCTTAAATGCGCTCACCGGAGAGCCAATCATGACTTTTGGAGATCAGGGAAAAGTAGATCTGAGAAAGGATTTGGATACAGACTTGGAAGACTTTCTGATCGTATCCAATTCCCCGGGAGTGGTTTTCGAAGACAAACTTATCTTAGGTATGCGCCTGTCCGAAGGCTTGGATGCCGCTCCCGGACATATACGAGCCTTCAATATCAAAACCGGAAACCGGGAATGGATATTTCACACCATCCCGCATGAAGGGGAGGAAGGTTTTGAAACTTGGGATCCCAAGTACATCCGTCAAATCGGCGGAGCCAACAACTGGGCTGGAATGACGGTGGATCAAAACAGGGGAATCGTATTTGTTCCGACGGGTTCAGCTACTTATGATTTTTGGGGAGGATATCGGAGCGGTGACAACCTTTACGCCAATTCCCTTGTGGCTCTGGATGCCAAAACAGGAAAAAGAATTTGGCATTTTCAAGCAGTCCACCATGACATTTGGGACCGGGACTTTCCGGCCAATCCCAATCTGGTCCGTATCCAAAAAGACGGAAATTGGATCGATGCAGTGGCCCAAATCTCCAAGCAAGGCATGACTTATGTGTTTGATCGGGAGACAGGCAAGCCCATCTGGCCCATCGAGGAAGTACCAGTGACCCAAAGCCTGATGCCCGGAGAGATCAGTTCCAAAACCCAGCCTATACCTTCTTTTCCAGAGCCATTCATGAAGATGGTTTTTGAAGAAAAAGATATACTCAACTTGACTCCCAAATGGGAATCTGATATCCGAACCCAACTTGCCAATGCCATTCTTGGGGATACTTGGGCTCCTCCACATCCAGAAAAACCCATTGTACTCTTCCCCGGAATGGACGGTGGCGGAGAATGGGGAGGAGCGGCATTTGATCCGGAAACCCAAACCCTTTACGTCAATGCCAACCAAATCCCTTGGCTAATCGAAATGACTCCCAATGCCAGTTTCGGCAACGTAGGCCAATCCATCTATAGCAATTACTGCGGCAATTGTCATGGCTTGGACAGAAAGGGCAATCCCCCGGCATTGCCCAGTTTGGTGGGGTTGAAGGAAAAATATTCTGCTGATTCTTTAACTCGATTGTTGCTGAAAGGCCGCGGCGCCATGCCAGCCTTTTCTCATATTTCAGCAGAAGAAAGGGGGATTTTGGTGGATTTTCTGTTGGGGAAAGCCGATCAGGGAGAAAAGCAAGAATTGGAAGGTGAAAGCTCCAAACTCTATCCCAGATATTACATGAAAGGGTATAAGCGATTGCTCACCAAAGAAGGAATCTATGGTTCCAATCCTCCATGGGGGCTTTTGACCGCCATTGACCTGAATACCGGCTTGAAAACATGGCAGATTCCTCTCGGTTCAATCGACTCCTTAAAAACCCTGGGATTTGAAAATACCGGCATCGAGAACTATGGCGGGCCAGTGGTGACAGCGGGAGGTCTGTTGTTCATTGCGGCTACGAAGGATGAAATGATCCGGGCTTTTGATAAAGAAACCGGGAAAGTTCTTTGGGAAGCTAAACTACCTGCAGCTGGACATGCTACCCCTGCAATCTATCAACTCAATGGAAAACAATACCTGGTGATTGCCTGTGGTGGGGGGAAAGGAACCAAAAGTGGGGATGCCTATGTGGCATTCGCCTTGCCAAATTAAAAAAACCGGGAATTTCTTCCCGGCTTCCTGCTTACTTCTTCTTTCGAAGAAGGGCTACTAAAAGTAGGATAAAAACAGCTGCTCCTACTACCCAAACCCATGTTTGTTGGTACCAAACTGGTTCAGTCCCAATTTTCACTTCAATATCGAGACCTTTATCCTGCGCAAATACTTGAAGAGTTGTCAGCAAGGAAAGCAAGACAAAAGCCAGACCTTTCCAATAATTTTTCAGTGGATTGTTCATGATTAGTTTTATTTAAATCTGATGTTGTAAGTAAAAGCCAACCCAATCGTCTGAATGTCACTAACAGGAGTGGATTCAAAAATTTGGTTGTAAAAAGCAAATACATTCCAGTCGTAATTATGATAACCGAGCTGGGGTCTGAGATAGGTGCCTCCATTGGTAAAGTTATTCCCTGTCACAAAGGAGTAACCTCCGTCAATTCCCACAAAAATCCCTTCTGGTCTGGGATAATACCGGAACATAATCCCCAGTGGAATCACCCCAAAGCTTCTCTGATCACCTACAGTAAACTCCGGGTTGTCTTTTTCAAAATATCGGGTATACCCCGTTGCGATGCCCAGTCCAAAATTGTCTGTTCGCATAAACTGTCCAGCGAGGTCCAGTCCCATGGCTGCAGAGGAATATTTTCCATATTCTCCCACCGGTACGCCAAGGTTTACCCCCACTTTTAACCAGGAATTATCCTGACTTATTTCATCCAATTCTCGAACTTGTTGTGAAAATGCGCTGGCTCCCATCAGGAGGAAGGCAAATGATAGCAATAGTTTTTTCATGGCTTTATGGTTTTGGATAAGAAAATCCAAGATTGATGCCCATTAACCAAAGCCCAGCTTATCTTCCTAAAAAAGGGGGCTCCATCCCTTCAGAGGCCCTTTTCATGAGGTTAGACCCTACCTGATGCAGCAAGGCGAATTGGGAAACCGGATACCTCAACTGTGGAAAAATTGAAACAAGTACCCGAAAAATTACTCCGAATCCTTTCTGAATTGCAAGGGGTTGGTCCCGAGGAGTGTTTTGAAACTTCTATTGAAATAGGACAAATTTTCAAACCCGACTTTAAAAGCAATTTCAGCGATGCCCAAATCCGTCTCCTGCAAAAGTTTTTCAGCTTCCTGAATTCTGAGCTGAAGCAGATATTGGGTGAAGGTCTTTCTGGTTCGTAATTTGAAAAATCTGCAAAAAGCTTCTTTGCTCATGTGGGCCACCGAGGCCGCCTGATCCAGGGTGATCTTTTGGAACCGATTTTCAAGCATAAACTGCATGACCTGATCCATCCGAGAACCGTCTTTTTCAGAAAGGCCACGGCGAAGATTGATTTTATTCAAGGCAACCAATTCCTCCTTTGCATTTTCCACCAAGGACAAGAGCTGAATAGCCAACTGAAATCTTTGCAGTCCGCTGCTTTGAGCCACTTCCTCAAAAACTCCCAAAATCTTCCGCCGGGTATCTCCGGTTAGTTGAAAACATAACCCCGAATATTCCCTGAATTTTTTCAGACTGTTCAAGTCTTCCAATTCCCCGATGGCTTTCCCTAAAGATTCGAAATCAAAAAAAACGGTATTGCCGGCTGAGCTGAGATTCTGGCCAGGATCAAAATACTCTACATCACTGCGAAACACATGGGGGGCATTTTCACCCAGGAAAAAAACATCCCCAGGCTGAAATCTCCCCATATAATCCCCACTCAGAAATTGCCCTTTCCCTTTTAAGATCACCGTCATCTGCAATTGGGGATGCTGATGCAATTTGTCATAAAAGTGTGCTCCCCTATCCTCCTGGTATCGGACAAACTCCCGTTGGGACTTGGGAACCTGAAAAGAAATCACTTTTGCCATCCTACAAATAATATCAAATTGAACAAAAATAGAGATGAAATCTAAAAAAATGATCAATATGATACCAAAAGGGATTAATCCAGTGAAAGTTATTCATTTCGTCTCCTTTTACTTTTGAGTTAAAATTTCAGTGCTCTCTGTGGCAAAAAATCAAACAACTATGAACTGGAAAGGCGTATTCCCCGCGGTAACAACCAAATTTCACGCAGATGGAAGTTTGGACATGGACTTATTTTTCAAAAACCTGGACTTCCAACTGGAAAGTGGTGTCCATGGCATCATCCTCGGAGGAACTTTGGGGGAAAGTTCTGTTTTGTCCCAAGAAGAAAAAATCACGCTGACGGCTGAGACTGTCAAATACATCAAAGGAAGAGTTCCGGTAATCCTTAACATTGCTGAGGGTGCTACCCAAGATGCCCTTTTCTGGGCCAAAAAAGCGGAAGAGCTAGGAGCATCCGGGCTGATGATCCTGCCTCCGATGCGCTATGCAGCGGATGCTAGAGAGGTAGTGACCTATTTCAAAACCGTCGCCAATTCCACCAAGCTACCGATGATGATCTACAACAACCCGGTGGATTACAAGACCTTGGTGACCCTGGACATGTTTGCTGAACTGGCTGATTGTCCAAACATTCAGGCCATCAAGGAATCTACCCGGGACATCTCCAACGTCACTCGAATGATCAACCGATTCGGTGACCGATTCCAGATTCTTTGCGGCGTGGATACTTTGGCTTTGGAAGAATTGCTGATGGGAGCCGTAGGATGGGTAGCCGGCTTAGTCTGTGCCTTCCCCAAGGAAACAGTGACCATTTTCAATTGGGTCCAAGAAGGAAAAATTGAGGAGGCAAGAGAGATTTACCGATGGTTTTTGCCATTGCTAGAACTCGACATTCATCCCAAACTGGTTCAGTACATCAAGCTTGCCGAGCAGCATTGCGGCGTAGGTTCTGAACATGTCAGAGCCCCAAGATTGACCTTGATCGGCGAAGAAAGAGCAAGAATTGAGAAGATTATTACCGAAGGATTGGCAAAAAGGCCGAAATTGTGAGAAAGCAGGAAGCTGGGAGACGGAAGACTGGAGAATTCTTCAACCTACAAATTTCCGGGCTCCAGCAATTTTCAAATTTTACAATTCTAAATTTTCCAATTACATGAACCTAGATCAAATATTTAGTGCTGCCCAAGAAGCCTTTTTGTTTTACAAAAACCTTTCGGGAAAGGAAAAGGCTTCGTTTTTGGATACTTTAGCCGATACACTGGAGGAATTCCGAATAGAAATTGTCCCTTTGGCCGTTCAGGAATCCAATCTTCCCGAGGGAAGAATCAATGGAGAACTTGGCAGGACCACAGGGCAGATTCGCCTTTTTGCGAATTTGCTTCGGGAAGGATCCTGGGTGGAAGCAACCTTGGATCCAGAATTACCCGATAGAACACCCCTTCCCAGAGCGGATATTCGGAGGTTTTTGACCCCTCTCGGCCCGGTAGTGGTTTTCGGTGCAAGTAATTTCCCCTTGGCATTTTCTACTGCTGGTGGGGATACCATTTCGGCCTTGGCAGCCGGATGTCCGGTGATTTACAAAGCTCACCCTGCCCACCCCGAAACTTCCAAAAAAGTATCGGACTGCATCCACATTGCCTTGGTAAAGTCCGGATTACCATCCGCTCTATTTACCCACGTGGAGGGAGGGATTCAGGAAGGGCAGGCATTGGTGAAGCATCCTCAGGCTAAGGCCGTGGCTTTCACCGGTTCTCATGCAGGAGGTATGGCCTTATTTGATCTGGCCAACAAGCGCGCCGAACCCATTCCAGTCTATGCGGAAATGGGTTCAGTCAATCCTATCTTTTGCTTTCCAAAAAAACTTTCCCACAATATCCCCGGTCTAGCCAAAGCATTTGTCTCCTCCTTGACATTAGGAGTAGGGCAATTCTGTACCAACCCGGGTTTGATCTTTGTCCCAGAATCACAAGCCAAAGCTTTTGAAGAGGCGATTTCTGCAGAATTGAAAGAAATTGCCTCTGCCCCAATGCTTCATCCGGGAATTGCCCAAGCCTATTACGATTCCATTCAGTTTTTGGAGTCCCGAGAAGAACTAAGATGGGTAAAAGTGGCCGACCCCAAGCATTTGATCAACGGCAGTACGGCATTGGCTGAAATCAAAGCCCACAGCTGGCTGAAGGACTCCCTTTTCCAAAAGGAGATCTTTGGGTCCTTTGCGATGATGGTCGTGTATCAAAGTGAATCCGAACTGGAGGAAATCGCCAAGCACCTTCATGGACAATTGACGATTACTGTGTGGGCCGAAGAAGAGGAATTGAAAAATCAACTTTTCCTACTCAACCTTTTGGAAGAAAAGTGTGGCAGATTACTCTTCAAAGGGGTACCCACGGGAGTAGAGGTGGGACATGCCATGCAGCATGGAGGACCTTTCCCTTCCACCACCGCCCCACATAGCACCTCCGTCGGCGCTTATGCCATCAAACGCTTTGCTCGTCCGATTGCCTTCCAGGATATGCCTCAAGAACTGCTTCCGGATGCCCTTCGAGATGGTAATCCACTTGGGATTTGGAGATTGGTGAATGGGAATTGGGAAAAATAATTTACGAGTTACGAATGACGATTTACGATTTACGAAGGGCTGGCAGGGACTAACACAAGAGCTCAAACCAACCATTTGAGTCCCCTTTCTCTCGAATTTTCCAATTTTAAAATCTTCCAATATTTCAATTCTTATGTCTTCAAGACACACCTTTTCCTGCATTGATGCCCATACCTGTGGCAATCCGGTTCGGGTAGTTTCCGGTGGGGTACCCTTTCTGAAAGGAAATAACATGTTGGAAAAACGCCAGTATTTTCTGGAAAACCTGGACTGGATCAGAACCGGGTTGATGTTTGAGCCTAGAGGACACGACATGATGTCCGGCTCCATGCTTTTCCCTCCCCATAATCCTGAAAATGACTTTGCGGTGCTCTTCATAGAAACTTCAGGATGTCTTCCCATGTGTGGGCACGGAACCATCGGAACGATAACCATTGCCATTGAAGAGGGATTGATTCATCCCAAAACTCCGGGCTTTCTCCGGATGGAAGCTCCGGCGGGTTTGGTGTTGGTGGAGTACAGACAGGAAGGAAAAAAGGTCAAATCCGTCAAGCTTACCAATGTCAAAAGCTATTTGGCAGCCGAGAATTTGGAAATTGAAATCGAAGAGCTCGGCAAATTACAGGTAGATGTCGCGTATGGAGGAAATTTCTATTGTATCGTAGATCCCCAGAAAAACTTCCCCGGTTTGGAGCATTTCAAAGCGGAGCAACTGATTTCCATGGCCAGAAATCTCCGCCAAAAGATGAACGAACGCTATGACTTTGTGCATCCGGAACACGATCGAATCCGAGGCCTTTCCCATGTCATGTGGACGGGGAAAACTCTAGAAGAAAATAGTACAGCCCGAAATGCGGTTTTCTACGGAGACAAAGCCATCGACCGCTCCCCTTGCGGCACAGGTACCTCCGCCAGGATGGCCCAGTGGTTTGCGAAAGGCTGGCTAAAGCCAGGGGATGAATTTGTCCACGAAAGCTTTATTGGATCCAAGTTTATCGGCAGAATTGAAGAGGTCACCCAAATCGCCGGCAAACCCGCAATTGTCCCAAGCATAGAAGGCTGGGCAAAAGTATATGGCTACAATACCATCATCCTGGACGATGATGATCCGTATGTACATGGATTTCAAGTGATTTAATCTTTACCATGTACAAGGTACCAAGTACAAAGCTTTTTGTGCTCGTGGTATTTGGTACTTGGTACATAGTACAATTTTATGAAACCAACTCTCATCATCGGCGGAGGAATTATCGGGCTGTTTTCGGCCTACTTTCTTCAAAAGGAAGGCATTGAAGTCGTCCTCATCGATCGGACAGATCTTCGGGACAATTGCTCCACAGGAAACGCGGGCATGATTGTGCCCAGTCATATCATCCCCTTAGCGGCCCCGGGGATAGTCACCAAAGGGATTTCTTGGATGTTTTCTTCCAAGAGCCCATTTTATATCCACCCTCGTTTGGATTACAAACTCCTGCAATGGTGTTTGCTTTTCTTTAGATCCGCCAATGAAAAGCAAGTCCAAAAAGCAATCCCTTTTCTGAAAAACCTCAGTCTGCTTTCCAAAGCCTTATATCTGGACTTCAAAGCAGAACATCCCGAGGCGGCTTTAGCCCTTCAGGAAAAAGGCTTGATGATGGCTTACCAAACCATGGCAATGGAAAAGGAAGAGGTGGAATTTGCCCATTTAGCCAGAAAGCACGGATTGGAAGCTGAGGTTCTTACCCCGGACGACTTAAAACGGGTGGAGCCAAATTTGGAACTGAAAGCCAGAGGAGCGGTACTATTTCCGGGAGATGCCCATTTGGATCCTGGAGCATTATATAGTTTTTTGAAAAATTATCTGGAGGAGAAAGGGGTGAAGTTTATGACAAGTACTCAGGTCATTGGGTTCGAGAAAACCGCCACAAAAGTACTTGCGGTTTTGACGGACAAGGGAAAGATCGAGGCCGAAAAAATCTTACTCTGCGGGGGATCTTGGTCCGAAGAGTTGGGAAAAATGCTGGGATTTTCCATGCCCATGATGGGAGGCAAAGGGTATTCTTTTCTTCAAAAAAATCGTCCGGAAATCAAGCAAGCCACCATCCTAACCGAGCAAAAAGTAGCCGTCAGCCCTTATGGGGAAACGGTCCGGTTTGGAGGAACCCTGGAAATCGCCGGCACCAACCAAAAAGTGGACATGCGGCGGGTTCAGGGTATTTTCGAATCCATCACCAGGTACTATCCGGAATTTGAAGCCAAGTTTCCGGAAGAAAACGATATCTGGAAAGGTTTGAGACCATGCTCTCCGGATGGCTTGCCATATCTAGGCTTCGCACCGACTTATTCCAATGTATTGGTTGGAAGTGGTCATTCCATGATGGGGATTTCTTTGGCTCCAGCGACTGGTAAGCTTTTGGCGGAACTTCACCAAGCCAAGGAAACTACCTTAAATATCCAAGGCTTTGAGGTAGGGAGATTTAACTAGCGGACTTTCTTAATTACACTATACAACCAAAAAAGCAGCAGGATTCTCCTGCTGCTTTTTTCATGGAAATGGAAATCAAAATTAGAATCCTACAAAGGCAGGAGGCTCTACTCCGTTGGCTCTTAAATAGGCAATGGCCGAACCTCGATGATGCGTACTATGGTCGATCAACAAGGCCTCTACCTGTCTCCTGCTCACTTTATTTCCGAAAACTTCTATCATCTCCGCCTCATCAGCTGCACTCAAAGCCTTCACTGTAGCCGCTCCATAATCATAAGCTTTTGCCACAAATTCAGCCAATTGTATTTTGGTGGCAGTAGATAGATCCAAGGTAGGCACATTGTCAGAGCCCTTCAAAAACCCTTGGGAAATCCCCACGATTGCCGTTCCGATATGGTGGATTTGCTCTTTGAAAGTCATTGCTCCGGGATCAGTTTTATAGTCCATTCCAGCATCAGGCATTTTGGCCAGCACATCCAAGGTAAACTGTTTGCTGTTATTCCATTTGCTTAAAAACTCTTCTTTGGTGGTTTGGGCTTGTACCAAAGATCCTATGGTCAGCATGAACACTGACAACACAGCGACTAAGGAAACTTTCAGATTATTCTTCATTGCAATTTTTTATTTGGTGGATCTTAAAGTTCCCTATTTCCCGAATGAAATCAAATGGAAAACCTAATTTTAAACCATGAAGAGATTATTGCCATTCTTGTTAGTCTGTACCCTATTCAGTGCCTGCGAAAAAATTTGGCTTCCCAAACCTCCCGGATATAACCGGATTGACCTTCCCCCACATGAATTTCAAAGTTTGGAAGCAGGATATCCTTATCAATTGGAATATTCCCAATACAGCACGGTGGAGCCTGACTCTTTTAACCTGAAAGAAAAAAACTGGATCAATCTTCACTACAAAGATTTTGGAGCTAAAGTCCATTTGACTTATAAGGAAATCGGGGATAAAAATGATTTCAAAACCCTATCCAATGATGCGTTTAAGCTTACTGCCAAACATCAAATCAAGGCTTATGGAATTGAAGAAGGGGTTTTGATTACCCCCAATGGCTATTCGGCAGTGGTGGCAGAGCTTACTGGAGAAGTCCCTACTCAGTTTCAATTTTTTGTGACAGACTCCACTTCTCATTTCCTCCGGGGAGCCCTTTATTTTGAAACGGCCATGAAAAACGACTCTTTGGCTCCGGTGATTGAATACATCAAGATAGACATGACTCATTTAATGAACTCGGTGAAATTCGTCCAATAGGCAAAAAAAATCCTGTCTCGCATGAAACAGGATTTTGATAGGATGGGCTAATCCTTAATGGATTTTTTTCCAGGATCTGATTATGATCAATCCGCCCATCAGAGATATGGCTCCGGCTATGAGTCCAGGGATTACATTCCCATAGATTAAGAATCCTGTCGCAAATAGGGCAGAATACACCATGAATGTGCCGGTAATCATCAGTCCGATTTCGGTTCCCAACCGGCCTTTCACTTCTTTTTCAGCTGGATATTTCTGCAAAAGTTTTTTCCAACCCAATGATGCAGGAGTTACTTTTCTGTAAAAACTCAAGAGTACTTCATCTTTTTCCGGCTGCGTCAGAAAAGTCACCAAAAGCCAGCCCAGCGTCGTAATGGAGACGGAATAAATCAACTTTAAATACGACTGCTCAGCCGGTATGTCGATCAGGCCGAGTTTGGGATTGATCACCTCAAAGAAGATCGCCACCACAAAAGAAATGGCCATCGCGGAGATCTCCGTATAAGCATTGATCCTCCACCAAAACCATCGGAGAATAAAGATCAGACCGGTACCTGCACCAATTTGTAAAAGAATCTGGAATGCATCCAGCGCCGATGAAAGTGCCAAAGCCAACAGCGCGGACAAAACCATCAATACCACCGTGGAAATTCTTCCTACAGCAACCAATTCTTTGTCTGAAGCCTCAGGCTTGATAAATCTCAGGTAAAAGTCATTCACCACATAGCTTGAACCCCAGTTGAGATGGGTAGACAAGGTCGACATTACCGCCGCAATCAAAGAAGCTAGTACGATTCCGATCAAACCAGAAGGAAGGAAAGTCAGCATGGCTGAATAGGCCAGATCATCTCCAAGTTTGTCTGCAGGAATATTTGGAAATGCCTCTTGCAGATCCGATATCGCCGGAAAAATTACGATAGAGCCCAGCGCTACAATAATCCAAGGCCATGGCCTTAGGGCATAGTGTGCGATATTAAAAAACAAAGTGGCTCCGATTGCATTTTTTTCATCTTTGGCAGAAAGCATCCGTTGGGCAATATATCCCCCACCTCCAGGCTCTGCTCCCGGATACCAGGTCGCCCACCACTGAATCGCTATCGGAAGAATGAAGATGGGTATATACACATTAGGATCCGTGAAATCCGGAACAAAATCCAGCTTGGTAGAAACTACCTCATGGGTCAAGAGTCCATTCAATGACCCGATTTCCGGCAAATCCAAAACATAATAGGCCGCACCGAAAGACCCGATCATTGCAATGAAGAACTGGAAAAAATCCGTCAGCAAAACTCCCTTCAATCCCCCCAAGGAGCTATACACCACTGTGACCAGGGAAGCTATCAACAGGGTCTGAACAGGAGAAAGTCCCAGCATCACCCCACCGATTTTGATGGCTGCCAGAGATACTGTAGCCATTATCACCACATTGAAGAATACGCCCAAATAAATGGCTCGGAAAGCCCTCAAAAAGGCAGCTCCTTTCCCGGAATATCTTAATTCATAAAATTCAAGGTCAGTGGTTACTTCAGATCTTCTCCAAAGTTTGGCGTACACAAATACCGTAAGCATCCCTGTCAAGAGAAAAGCCCACCAAGCCCAGTTGCCAGCCACTCCATTTTTCCGGACAATATCGGTTACCAAATTCGGTGTATCTGCCGAAAAAGTAGTGGCCACCATGGAAACACCCAAGAGCCACCAAGGCATATTTCGACCGGAAAGGAAGAACTCTTTGGCAGAGCTTCCTGCTGATTTGGCAGAGAATAATCCTATTAATAATGAGATGATAAAGAAGGCTGCAATGATGCCCCAATCCAAGGCAGTAACATTCATAGGTTTTGGGTTTAATTTGGGGAACAATTAACAAAAATTTTTTCTTAACACTGCAAGTCTTTTTTAATATTTTTGAAAAATTAAATCCCGAATTGAAAAGTTCACCAAATTTCTCTTCGCCTTTTACTTTCTCGTCAGGAATTTCTATTCTTTACTAATTTCGCTCCATGAATTCTCAGCTTTTTTCCCAGCTTGTCACGGCCTATCCTTTTCTGTCTTCTGAAAATTTTTCCATGAGGCCATTTGGAGAGGGATTGATCCATGAAACTTTGATCCTAGAATCCTCAGAAAAGAAGTGGATCCTCCAAGGGTTCAATGATTCGGTTTTCAGGTATCCTGAAAGAATCGATCAGAATCTGGGGCTACTCTCCGATCAGGCCCAAAGAAAAAAACTACCCTACCAGCTTCCACTTCCAATTTTAAATCAACTGGGAAGCGGAATGACGGAAATCGGGGGCAAAAAATTCCGGCTTTTTGAATTTGTAGAAGGAGAAACGATTCAACAAATCGAAAAACCCAGTCAGGCATTTTTGGCTGCCCAGGCCTATGGGATTTTTGCTGCTTGGGCAAAGGATATCCCTTCGGAAAAGATGCAGGAAACCATCCCAAATTTCCACAGATTGGATTTACGGTTTGAAAAACTCTTACAAGCTGCAGCTGAAAACTCATCCCTTACTATCGAAGAGAAGGAGATTTTGGACTATTATGTGAACCAGAAGCCTCTGGTGGATTGGTACCTCGGACAAATTGGCCAAATCCCTGAAAGAATCACGCACAACGATACCAAAATCAACAACCTTATTTTTACCAAAGACCATCAACATGTTCAGGCTTTGATCGATTTAGACACCCTAATGGGTGGATATTTGCTGTATGATTTTGGGGATTTGGTCCGTACGATAGCCTGTAGTCAGGCTGAAACCTCCACGCAATGGGATTCCATCCATTTGGTCCCGACCATTTTCAAAGAACTGCTCAGCGGATACTGGAAAGGAGTCAAGGATTTTGCTTTGGAAAATGAGCGGGCGAGCCTGATTCTGGCAGGAGAAGTGATGACTTTGATGATGGGCTTGCGTTTTTTCACAGACCATTTGCAAGGAAACATCTATTATCGGGTGAGTTACCCAGAACAGAATTTTCATCGGGCCAAAAACCAGATGATTTTCCTCAAAAGCCAACAAGTCCAAAGGCCCGAACTCAGGAGAATTTGGTCCGATATCGTCCAGCAAGCCTAAAGTCTGATTACCGGCTGACAATTACCCTCAAAACCTTGGCTTTTGCCAGGGACTGCTATTAATTTGTCTCTACTCAAACCCAAATCACTTGGCTGGCATTTTTGACACCCGTATCGAATTTCTCAAGGGAGTAGGCCCTCAAAAGGCCGAACTTCTCAACAAGGAACTAAATATTTTTACGTATGGTGATCTGTTACAGCATTACCCCTTTCGGTACGAAGACCGGACTCAATTTTTCAAGATCCGGGAGCTTCGGGATGACCTGGAAAATGTCCAAGTTATGGCCAGAATCAAAAGCATTGAAATGGTCGGCACCGGTGGAAAAAAAAGGCTGGTAGCTCATGTCTTTGATGATACCGGAGAAATGGAAATGACCTGGTTCAAAGGAATCCAATGGGTGCAAAAAAAACTACCCGTCGGTGCAGCCTATATTTTCTTTGGAAAACCTGCTCAATTTGGAAGAAAATGGAGCATGGCGCATCCGGAAATGGAGCCTGTGACAGCTGCGAACGAAGCCCGGAATAATTTCCAGCCGGTATATTCCACCACAGAAAAACTCCGAGCCAGATTTCTGGACTCCAAGGGGATTTCCAGAATCTTGGAACAGCTATTTCCGGTAGTCTATTCTCAAATTCCTGAAACCTTTTCTCCGGAGATTCTTCATCAGTACCAATTGATCGGCAAGCAGGAAGCGGTCAGGCAAATCCACTTCCCAAACTCCCCGGAACTTTTGCATAGAGCCAGGAAACGGTTAAAGTTCGAGGAGTTTTTCTACCTCCAACTTAGATTGCTGCTGATGAAAGTGGCCCGGACAGAGAAGTTCAGGGGACAGGTTTTGGCCAACACGGATTTGCTGACTGATTTCTATAAAAACCACATTCCTTTTGAGCTGACCAATGCTCAAAAGCGGGTAATCCGGGAGGCCTTCGGA
>JAJLJS010000354.1:0-4628 GCA_033844545.1 Cyclobacteriaceae bacterium
CGAACCGCTCACTCCAAGCACACAGGTGTTTGTGTTGCTTGTTGAGTGGTTGTGGGACAAGCCCTCGGCCTATTAGTACCGGTCGGCTGGGCATTGCTGCTGTACACCTCCGGCCTATCAACCCCATGTTCTGTAGGGGGCCTTACCCACTCAATGGTGGTGAGAGTCCTCATCTTGAAGCATGCTTCCCGCTTAGATGCTTTCAGCGGTTATCATTTCCCAACGTAGCCAACCAGCCGTGCCCTTGGCAGGACAACTGGCACACGAGAGCTACGTCCATCCCGGTCCTCTCGTACTAGGGATAGCCTTCCTCAGATTTCCTACGGCTGCAGAGGATAGGGACCGAACTGTCTCACGACGTTCTAAACCCAGCTCGCGTACCGCTTTAAATGGCGAACAGCCATACCCTTGGGACCTACTCCAGCCCCAGGATGCGATGAGCCGACATCGAGGTGCCAAACCCTCCCGTCGATGTGGACTCTTGGGGAGGATCAGCCTGTTATCCCCGGAGTACCTTTTATCCGTTGAGCGACGGCCATTCCACACT
This sequence comes from Cyclobacteriaceae bacterium, assembly GCA_033844545.1. Classification (GTDB taxonomy): domain Bacteria; phylum Bacteroidota; class Bacteroidia; order Cytophagales; family Cyclobacteriaceae; genus Algoriphagus. The sequence continues at coordinate 548 of JAJLJS010000354.1, forward strand.
GAGCCGCCGGATCACTAGAGCCTACTTTCGTATCTGCTCGACTTGTAGGTCTCGCAGTCAAGCCCACTTATGCTCTTGCACTCTACGAACGATTGCCAACCGTCCTGAGCGGACCTTACGCGCGCCTCCGTTACATTTTAGGAGGCGACCGCCCCAGTCAAACTACCCACCAGGCACTGTCCCTGACCCGGCTAACGGGCCCAGGTTAGGATCCTAGAGTAGCCAGGGTGGTATTTCAAGGTTGGCTCCACCGAGACTAGCGTCCCGGTTTCAAAGCCTCCCACCTATCCTACACATGCAATTTCAAAATTCAATGTCAAGCTGTAGTAAAGGTGCCGGGGTCTTTCCGTCTTTTCGCGGGTAGACGGCATCTTCACCGCCAATACAATTTCACTGAGTCCCTGGTTGAGACAGTGCGGAAGTCGTTACGCCATTCGTGCAGGTCGGAACTTACCCGACAAGGAATTTCGCTACCTTAGGACCGTTATAGTTACGGCCGCCGTTTACCGGGGCTTCAATTCAAAGCTCTCACCTCTCCTTTTAACCTTCCGGCACCGGGCAGGCGTCAGACCCTATACGTCGTCTTGCGACTTCGCAGAGCCCTGTGTTTTTAGTAAACAGTCGCCACCCCCTGGTTTGTGCCCCCAGCCCCTAGTTGCCTAGGAACCGGGCCTCCTTCTCGCGAACTTACGGAGGTATTTTGCCGAGTTCCTTCAACATAGTTCTCTCAAGCGCCTTGGTATTCTCTACCAGTCCACCTGTGTCGGTTTAGGGTACGATCTCATGGAGGGCTATTTCCAGGAACCGATCAGCGGCCCACCCAATCCGATAAGGGTGAACAACAGTCTCGATCCGTCACATCCTCCTGGCCCAGGAATATTAACCTGGTTCCCATCGACTACGCCTTTCGGCCTCGCCTTAGGGGTCGGCTTACCCTGCTCAGATTAGCTTTAAGCAGGAACCCTTGGACTTTCGGCGACAGGGTCTCTCACCCTGTTTGTCGCTACTCATGTCATCATTCTCGCTAGTGATCTCTCCACCGGATGGCTCACGCCCCGGCTTCACAGAAAGTATCTTGTCCTCCAAGGCCCCCCGAGAGGGGCTAAAGAGGATAGATACTATGTCACACTACGCTCTGCTACCATGCCTTACGGCATCCTAAGCTTCGGCTCATGGCTTGAGCCCCGTTACATCTTCGCCGCAGGACAACTTGTTTAGACCAGTGAGCTGTTACGCTATCTTTAAAGGATGGCTGCTTCTAAGCCAACCTCCTGGTTGTTTTGGTCGTCCCACCTGCTTTCCCACTTAGCCATGAATTGGGGGCCTTAGCTGTAGGTCAGGGTTGTTTCCCTCTTCACGACGGACGTTAGCATCCGCCGTGTGTCTGCCATCTAGTACTCCCGGGTATTCGGAGTTTGGTTAGGATCAGTAAGCCTGTGGGGCCCCATTACCCATCCAGTGCTCTACCCCCCGGGGTATTCGGATGACGCTCTACCTAAATAGATTTCGCAGAGAACCAGCTATCTCCGAGTTTGATTGGCCTTTCACCCCTAGGCACAACTCATCCCGACCTTTTTCAACAGGTGTGGGTTCGGACCTCCAGTTGGTGTTACCCAACCTTCATCCTGGTCATGCCTAGATCACTCGGTTTCGGGTCTGATCCCACGAACTCGACGCCCTATTAAGACTCGCTTTCGCTGCGCCTACACCTATCGGCTTAAGCTTGCTCGTGAGACCAAGTCGATGACCCATTATACAAAAGGTACGCCGTCACAAGACTGGACACTAATGATAATCCGACCTTCAGTTCACCGGGATCGAGACCCGGAACTGCACGGTTTCCAGACCTGGGTTGCGGCTGTCGAGGCCCGCGTTCGACCGATGGTCGATCGAAAGGCCCATCCGCACGCCCTGGCGGTTCTCGTATCCCAACTCGATGCCAGACCGGAACTGGATGGCGCCGCCCAGATCCACCTCGCCGCCCTGCAGGTAAATGCCGGGCATCGTATGGAACTGCGCATACCATCTTTGGTTCGCGGTAGTATATGTCGTTGTATTTCCCAGGCCGATCCAGAACCCACCCTCATTGGTGACAGATGCACCATAGGTAAGCTGGAACGGGCCGCGTGCGGTTCCGGTCTGTTTGCGCAGGTAAATCTCTTCGCCCACGACATCCTTCTGGAACACCACGTCGCCGACCGAGGCCGCGACATAGCTTTGCACCGGGTTTTTTGCCAGGCAACCTTCGTTCGGGCAGTGGTTCACGCCCATGTTGATCAGGCCCAGAACGAGCCCGACAACAGCAAAGGTACCATCGGTTACAACGGCAAGATCTGACATGTCGGTATACCCCCCCCGGCACAGTTAAAACTGAGTGCCCGGGGTAGATTGTCATTAGAGTCCAGTCAAGCTCCGACTGATTGTAGGCGTTCGGTTTCAGGTACTGTTTCACTCCCCTCGTCGGGGTGCTTTTCACCTTTCCCTCACGGTACTGGTTCGCTATCGGTCAGTAAGGAGTACTTAGCCTTCGGGGGTGGTCCCCCGATCTTCAGACAGAATTTCACGTGTTCCGCCCTACTTAATACGTTCCCTTGAGCTTCCCATACGGGGCTGTCACCCGCTATGGCCTGCTTTTCCAAACAGTTCTGGTCACTCTTGGGACTCGGCTGGTCCCCGTTCGCTCGCCGCTACTAGGGGAGTCTCTATTGATGTCCTTTCCTCCGGGTACTTAGATGTTTCAGTTCCCCGGGTTTGCTCTTAAAACCCTATGTATTCAGGTTAAAAGTACCTGGTTAATCCCATTATTGATCACCCCGAGGGGTAACAATAACAGAATTTCAGGTGGGTTGCCCCATTCGGAGATTCATGGATCAAAGCCTATTCTCAGCTCCCCATGACTTATCGCAGAGTATCACGTCCTTCATCGCCTCTTACTGCCAAGGCATCCACCAAACGCCCTTCTCGCGCTTGATTTGATCCAGAAAGAGAAAGACTCTTTCCGATCAAAAGCATACTTTCCCGCCTGGCTTGCGCCAGACATTGGTTAGTGTACTTGACTTGGACAACTCTGTTCGTTTCGACCTTGCAGACATATGGGCAGCCGAGGAAAGGGCCGCGTCACATGCTCGCCGCGCCCGAAGGCTTGGCACAAGACCGAGATGTTTCCCTTACGCGGGAACATCAAACAGTGTTGATTGTATCTCTCTATACGATGTCAAAGGCGGCGGCTGTGCCGCCGACGTCCGATTGGACGGCCAAACACTCGACAGTGCTTGGCGATCTAATCGGCGAGTTTCGGGTTCAACTGCCGCGCGGCATGGCCGCTTGGCATGATTTACTAAAAACGATCCACCGGATCGTTTTTACGGGCTTGCCCGCCGTAAATCATGGTGGAGCCTAGGAGGATCGAACTCCTGACCTCCTGAATGCAAATCAGGCGCTCTCCCAGCTGAGCTAAGGCCCCAGAACTTTCGGAACCACGCGGAGTTTGGTGGGTCGAGGAGGACTTGAACCTCCGACCTCACGCTTATCAGGCGTGCGCTCTAACCACCTGAGCTACCGACCCATTCTGCGCGCCGCCGCCAGGGGCGGGGAGGGTTGGTGGAGCCTATCGGGATCGAACCGATGACCTCCTGAATGCAAATCAGGCGCTCTCCCAGCTGAGCTAAGGCCCCGCAAGGAATGCGTGACGCACTCCGCTCTGTCATGAAGGGATATGGGGACGGCCTGGCCGCATATGTGAGGCTCTGACTGAGCCTCGTGCTAAGTGTTTCCTGTAGGATCGTGCAAGCACCATCCTGGTGGAAACATCCTTAGAAAGGAGGTGATCCAGCCGCAGGTTCCCCTACGGCTACCTTGTTACGACTTCACCCCAGTCACTGAGCCTACCGTGGCCGGCTGCCTCCCTTGCGGGTTAGCGCACCGTCGTCGGGTAGACCCAATTCCCATGGTGTGACGGGCGGTGTGTACAAGGCCCGGGAACGTATTCACCGCGTCATGCTGTTACGCGATTACTAGCGATTCCGACTTCATGGGGTCGAGTTGCAGACCCCAATCCGAACTGAGATGGCTTTTTGGGATT
>JAJLJS010000355.1:0-37604 GCA_033844545.1 Cyclobacteriaceae bacterium
ATTCATGTAGGTATTGATCAATGGGGGAATATTCTCTCCCAAAGCCCGGATTTTCCCATTCAAAAGCTTATATCCGTCCTTATATTCCAAGCCTTCAAAAGGGTTTGGCTTTTCCAAAATATCGGTTTCATAGGTCAAGAGAAGCTTCTCCTTAGGCTTGACAAGTCCCTCATGATCAGGAAAATAATAATTCATAAAAAACAGCAACAAATCCCTTCCTTCCCGGTTGAAATGAGGATACATGGTCACTTTTCCAAAAAGGTATTTTACCTCGGGGTTTAACATCACCACAGCTCCCAATCCGTCCCATAAATTATCCAGGCTAAACAATCCCTTTCGGTTATCCAGACTGGGCTGATATTTGGGCTGAACAAAAGACCTTCCCAACTCCAGGGTGGAAGGAATGAAGTCCTGAATAAACTTTTCTGAAAAATCAAAAAGATGGGTGGTGGATAGATTCAACTTTCCATCCGGACTCATGGCTTTTTTACACATGATCACCCGATATCCAGCCACGATCTCCTCATCTTCTTCATTCCAGGTGATCAGCTGATCGTAGCAGTTTTCGCAGGTATCATTTTCGTCCAAATCCATTTCCTGCCCGGTGCCCCCTCCTGCTGCTCTGAAGGTCAGTTCTCTCAATCTTCCGATTTCCCGGACCACGTTTGGAGCGTTGTGATGATTGACTAGATAAACCAGGTTGTTCCCGTTATTGGTATATCGCAAAAATCTCTCAGGAGTAAGCTCAGCTTTGAGCAGCTCTCTGGAAACAGGCGGAATAATCGGAACCTCCTTATGCATGGATTTTTTCAAGTTTGTAAACTTCCTCTTTTACTTTTTCAGCCCATTTTCCGTCGTTTCGGGCCTGATCAAAATTTTCTTTTCCAATCGGTTGCCCGATTTGAATGGTTATTTTCTTCCCACGTTGCCGGTACATTTCATCCACCAGCCAAAACATCTCTACATTGGCTTTTACCCCAAGCCTCTTTCTCCAATTAGCAAGATTATAAAAAAACTCAGAATTCCTACCTCCAATATGGCATGGTAAAATGTCCAATTGATATTTTCTGGCTTTGGTAATAAAACTCTTTTTCCATTCCAAATCTTGAATTACTCCATTCTGCTTTCTGGAAACAAGCCCTGCCGGAAAGATCAATACGGCATGACCCTTGGAATAGGCATCTTCTATTTTCTTACTAGCCTCTTTGGAGTTTTTCCCGTGCTTGTTGATGGGGATAAAAATCGGTTCAAAATTATCGAAGGTCATCAACAGATCATTCACCAGAAAACGGATATCGGGCCGGTATTTTCCCACCGCATGAATGAAGGCAATCCCATCCATTCCTCCCAGCGGATGATTGGCGGCAAGGATTACCCCGCCTGTTTTGGGAATGTTTTCCGCTCCAATCAATTCTACCTCCACCTCGAATTCTTCGATCAGGGCAGCGGCAAAATCCAATCCTTTCTTCTCCAAATGTCTGTTCAATACTGCATTAAGCCATTTTTCATGGGTCACCCGCTTGATATAATTCAAGACAAACCCTGGCAACCATTTAAGCAATTTTGGGTTTTTGGACCCGATAGCTTTTTTTATGTCTATAAATTTTTTGGACATTCTCGAATCAGGGAATTTGGGGCAAATTGGACTGGAATACAGGTTTACTATCCGTTCTCCCTAAACCAAAAGTAATAAAAATTAGGCCTGTACCAGTACCTATGAATTTATTGCTGTCCATTTCCCTGAAAACCACCTCCATGAAATTCTACCTTAAAAATTGAAGATCTCAAATCCCCGGAAATTGCCTTATTCCAATTGCCTTTGCTTCAAAGCTCATCAGAATACCTATTTTTGCACCAATGAAAGAGAGCATTTTATCACTTTGCCCTGGCCCTTGGAAAGATTATGAACTGATCGATACCGGTGGGTTTGAAAAATTGGAGCGGTTTGGAAAGTACGTTTTGAGCCGACCGGAACCCCAAGCCATCTGGGATAAATCTTTGCCGGAGTCCGAATGGAAAACATTGGCCCATGCACATTTCGCCAAGGAAAAAAACAATCCTGAAAAAGGACAATGGCAGCAGCTCAAGGCGATGCCCCACAACTGGCAAATCGGCTATGAAAATGCCCAAGGGCTGAAAATCACCCTGAATCTTGCCCAAACTTCCTTCAAACACATCGGCCTCTTTCCTGAGCAGGCAGTCAATTGGGATTATCTCTTTCAAAAAATAAAGTCTTTTCCAGGATCTAAGCCGAAAGTCCTCAACCTGTTTGGCTACACCGGTGCAGCCAGTGTGGCCGCAAGGGCCGCAGGAGCTGACGTTTCCCATTTGGACTCAGTAAAACAGGTGGTAACCTGGACCAAGCACAACATGGAATCCTCAGGCCTCGATGGGATACGGTGGATAGTGGATGATGCGATGAAATTTATCAAACGGGAGGCCCGCCGTGGAAATATGTATCAGGGAATCATCCTGGATCCTCCCGCTTATGGCCGAGGTCCGGATGGGGAAAAATGGATTCTGGAAGAGCAAATCAACGAAATGCTAAAAACTTGCCGGGAAATTTTGGATCCCATAAACCATTTCTTGATCCTGAACATGTATTCCTTGAGCTTTTCGTCCATCATCGCCGCCAATTTGATTCGATCGAATTTTGGTGAGGTAAAAAATGCGGAACACGGGGAGCTTTACCTCGAGGAAAGCCAAGGCAAAAAACTTCCTTTGGGCATCTTTTTCAGATTTTCGAGCTACTGAATTCCCTTACCTCCCCATGAATAACCGACAGCTGTTTCTTTCTCATTTGGCCCAGACGACGGATTTTCCCTTGATGATCGAAGTGGAAAAGGCAGAAGGAGTCTACCTCTATGGACCAAACGGAGAAAAATACTTGGATTTGATCTCGGGCATCGGCGTAAGCAATGTCGGCCATCGGCACCCCAGAGTCATTCAGGCTATACAGGGGCAGCTGGATAAATACCTCCACCTCATGGTGTATGGGGAATACGTCCAAACCCCTCAAGTAGCCCTGGCGAAAGCCTTGACGGACACACTTCCGGAATCTTTGGACAACGTGTATTTGGTTAATAGTGGGTCAGAGGCGGTCGAAGGAGCTTTGAAGCTGGCCAAAAGATTTACCAACCGCCGGGAAATTCTCTCTTGCGTGGATGCCTATCATGGAAGTAGCCATGGTTCCCTCAGTGTAGGAGGAAATGAAATTTTCAAAAGAGCCTATCGCCCCCTATTGCCCGGAATCAGACACATTGTTTACGGAAGCTATTCGGATCTGGACCAGATCACCTCTGAAACAGCCGCTGTAATCTTGGAAACTATTCAAGGCGAAGCAGGAGTCCGTGTGGCTTGCAAGGAATATTTTCAAGCTTTACGGCAAAGATGCGATGAGACCGGCACGCTTTTGATTTTAGATGAAATTCAGGCTGGATTTGGGAGAACGGGTAAGTTTTGGGCCTTTGCACATTTCGGCATTGTTCCGGATATTTTGGTTTGTGCCAAAGGTATGGGAGGCGGCATGCCGATCGGCGCTTTCATCGCCAACAAAGAAGTAATGGGAGTTTTCAAAAATAACCCCCTTTTAGGTCATATCACCACGTTCGGAGGGCATCCGGTTAGTTCGGCAGCCTCCCTGGCCACGCTGAAAATTCTCCTGGAAGAAGATCTTATATCCCAGGTAGAAGCTAAAGCCAACCTTTTCAAAAGCCTTTTGATTCATCCAAAAATCAAAGAAATCCGAAACAAAGGCTTGATGATGGCGGTGGAATTTGATTCTTTCGAGGTGCTAAAACCCATCATCGATCGGGCGATTGAATTAGGTGTGATTACCGACTGGTTTTTATTCTGCGATGACTCCATGCGCATAGCTCCTCCTCTGGTCATTACCGAGGATCAGATTCGTGAGGCCAGTCACTTGATTTTGCAGGCCATCGAAACTGCCTAAAGCTTTACTTTTTCCTCCCAAAGGATTCTCTTATCTTTTGCGAATAATCTTCCTCCTATGAATAGACTCTTTGGTTTTTTGGGCGGCTTGATCATATTGATCATCCTGGGAATTTTAGGCTTTATTTTTTGGCAAAGCCCAAAGTATGAGGGTCAGGTTTTTATAAAAGGATTATCCCAAGAAGCTGAAATCCATTTCGATTCTTACGGGGTTCCCCATATTTATGCCCAAAATGAGGCGGATGCCTATCGAGCTTTGGGTTTCATCCATGCTCAGGAGAGGCTTTTCCAATTGGAAATGATGCGAAGGGTTGGTTCTGGAACTTTGGCTGAATTCCTCGGGCCGGATTTGGTGGATATTGATAAGTTTTTCCATACGCTAGGTATTCCAAAACACGCCAAAGAAAGTACTCAGGCTTTCCTTCAGGATGGGGAAACACCCTGGAAAAAAGCTGCCGAAGCCTACCTCGAAGGAGTCAATGAATATATTCAAATCGGGCAACTCCCCATCGAATATCTGCTGCTGGGCGAAAAGCCTAGACCTTACACGCTGGAAGACATGCATTCCATCATCGGCTACATGTCTTTTACCTTTGCCATGGCCTTGAAAACAGATCCTTTGGTGACAAAAATTGCCCGGGAACTGGGCCTGGAATACCTCAATGCCTTATCAGTACAAACTCTTCCCGAACATCATGTCATTCCGGTACATTTCGGAGATTCCACCTTGTTTCCCGTCGAAGTCAGCTCAGGCCTCAGCGCCTTATTGGAAAAACTACCCACTCCGCTTCTGGAAGGCTCCAACAGTTGGGTGATCTCAGGCTCCAAAACCAAGTCCGGCAAAGTGCTATTTCACAATGATACCCACATCGGATTTTCTTCTCCATCGGTTTGGTTTGAAGCACATCTGGAATATCCAGGATTTAGTTTTTATGGAAACCATTTGGCTGGAGTTCCTTTTGGATTAGTCGGGCATAGCCGAAGGCACAGCATAGGTCTGACCATGTTTGAAAATGACGATCAGGACTTTTTCGAAGAAAAATTAAATCCCTCCAATCCCAATGAAATCCTGATCGGCGAGGAAGCTTTCCCGATCACTTCCAGAAAAGTGACAATCCAGGTGAAAGGTCAGGAAGCTGTGGAATTTGAAATCCAAGAGACAGTTCATGGACCTATTTTAAACCCAGTTTCGGAAGAAATCGCTGCATTGACGACCAATCCGGTGAGCTCCTGGTGGGTATTTACCCAGGAGCCCAGCAAAGCCCTTCAGGCGATTTATCTACTAAACCATGCCCAGAATATCCAAGAGGTGGAAGCTGGAGCTTCCTTGATCCATGCTCCCGGACTAAATATCATGTATGGAGACGCAGAAGGAAATATTGCCTGGTGGGCAGCTGCCAAACTTCCAATTCGAAGTCCTAAAACCCATTCCAAGATCTTTGTAGACGGGTCTGATCCGGATTCCCAGGTGCAGGGATGGTATCCATTTTCTGAAAATCCCCGAAGCATCAATCCTCTGAGTGGATTCGTGGCCTCTGCCAATAATCAGCCAGAATCTACCCGAAGCGGGGTAATTTTTCCCGGATACTATTATCCTGGGGACCGCTGGGATAGAATCTCCAAATCTGTCACTTCCCGGGATGATTGGGACCTTGAAGCAAGCAAATCACTTCAGCTGGAAGCAATCAATGAGACCAGTGCGGAAATTGCCAAGTTTATGCTCAGCCAACTAGATTCTGGAGAATTCACTGATTTCCGGAAGGAGCTGGAATCTTTGGGAAACTGGGAAGGTGATCATCAACTGAACTCCATAGCACCGACCCTTTACTACAAATGGCTCTACCATACGCTAAGAATTGCCATGGAAGATGAACTGGGAAAAGAGGCTTTCAAGGCCTATCTGGAAACCTTTATGATGGTAAGGAGCAATAGATTTTTCCTGACCAAGGAAGAAAATCCCTGGTGGGACAACCGATCCACTCCAAATCCGGAAACCCGAAAAGAAGTCATTTCGGAAGCTCTTACTTTGACTTTTCAGGAATTGGAAAATCAGTTTGGAAAGAACTCCACAGAATGGAAATGGAGAAATGCAGTCAGTTTGGAGCATCCTCATCCCCTGGGTAGTCAAAAGCCATTGGATAAGCTATTCAATGTACGATCCGGACCTGTGGAAGCCAATGAGGAAGCCCTCAATAAATTGGCCTTTGACCTAAATGGAGAAGGCGTTTACCGGGTAACTTCAGGTCCTGCAATGCGGATTATTTTGGACTTTGGAGATGTGGAGGGATCTGTTTCGGTACTTCCGACAGGGAATAGCGGAAATAGATTCAGCAGGCATTATGCGGACCAGAAAGAACTTTATACCAAAGGAAGGTATCGCCTTCAACTAATGAATAAAGAGCAGATCAAATCAAAATCCAAAGGGAAATTGGTTTTAACTCCAGGCAACTAATTTAAAGTTATTGTGTTATGGAGTTAGGATGTCATTGAGTTATTGATATGGGAATATTTGATCGAAACAAGCAAAAAAAAGAGTCCAAAAACTATCCGGTACAAAAGTCTGAGCAGGAATGGCAAGAAATTCTGGATTCCCAATCCTATCATGTCCTTCGGGAAAAAGGGACCGAAAGGCCTTTTACTGGCCAATACTATTTAAATAAGGAAACAGGGATCTACGAGTGCAAAGCCTGCGGAAATGAGATTTTTCACTCTTCCAAAAAATATGACAGCGGATGCGGCTGGCCTAGTTTTACAGAACCTATCCGTCCTGAAGCCATTGAGGTGCAGATGGACTATAGTCACTTTATGATCCGGGAAGAAATCCTCTGCGGAAAATGCGGAGGACACCTGGGACACCGCTTTCCGGATGGCCCCAAAGAGGAGGGTGGAATCCGATACTGCATCAATTCCGTGAGCATGGATTTCAAAAAAGAAGAGTAAATCAGAATTTCTCCTCTATCCCCAATCCAAAAAGCGCAAAATCATACTTCACTGGATCCAATGGATCCAATTCCCGAAGTCTCTCGGTTAATTCTACAGCGGTCCACCAGTCTGTCTGTTTTCGGGTGATCAACCCCAGCTTTCTCCCCACCCGATCTACATGCAGATCACAGGGACAGATCAATTGAGCAGGTTGGATTTTTTTCCAAATTCCAAAATCAACTCCCCTATCGTCCGACCTGACCATCCAGCGCAAAAACATGTTGATTCGCTTGCATGCTGCTTTACGGGCAGGGGTGGCAATATGCTTTTTGGTCCGGGAAGGAGCCTCAGGAAGGCTAAAGAAGTAACTATGGAATTTGGTAAGCATAGACTCCATGGCATGGACAGTCCCCGTTTGCCCCAAAAGAAATGCCTCCTCCAGACTCTCATGACGTTGGTAAAACCAGGAAAGAAATTCAATAAAATAAAGCGTATCCGTAGCATTAAAAGTCCGATGCTTGAAGTCTAAGAACCGCTTCAAATCCTGTTCCTGATGATGCATCAAAAAATCATGCGGAGCCCCATCCATGAATTGAAAAAGCTCAAGGCATTTGTTGATGATGGTTTTGCGTTGTCCCCAAGCCAGAATGGCTGCAAAGAACCCGGAGATTTCGATATCCTCTTTTTTGGAAAATCGATGAGGAATGGAGATGGGGTCATTGGGAATAAATCCCGGCTGGTTGTATTGCTGGACTTTTTCATCCAGGAATCCTTTCAAATCCTGCATTGGCTCAAAGGGCGACTTTAACCTCTCCTCCCTGGGCTCCGTCAAACCACTTGAAAGACAGTTCATTCTCGGCCTTTTCAGAAACATGCCAGTCAAAAGACTTTATCTGCGTCAAAGATTTCAGAGAATCCTCGTCCGGATTGTACAGGCATATGTCAAAGTCAGGCATGTCTTTGGCGTCAAGGGTGTTCCATTTTTCCAGAATAAATCCTTCTTCAATGACTCGGATTTTATTTCCGAAGACAAAATCCGTTAAAACCGAAGGCACGCCGTCCTTCCTTCTCAATTGGTATCCCGCAGGCCCAAACATGATCTGTTTGACTAATTTGGCCTCCAAAAGTTCATTGGAATAAGGCAATACCTCCCATTCATTTTCCTTGAAAACCACCTTGTTCCCCTCAGGACGAATTCGGGTCAGCAGTTGGGAAAGCTTAGAGAACAAAAATGTCAACCCGATGAAAATCAATCCAAAGCTGGCCAATATGGGATAGGAGATGATAAAAATCGCATTCCAGACCAAGCGAAAAAGGTGGTGAAAGAATAGCTGGACTTTGTTCATGGGTACATTTCTCCTGACAAAGGTACCGCTACTCCAAGAGAAAGCAAAGGTTTTGACTTGCTCTTCAGTTTTTGTGACCCTATTCTTAAAAAAAATAGCCCTCGTTTCCAAGGGCTAAGTAGGAGGTCTTGGAGTAAGTTCAATACAAGACTTCTACCGGAAATCTAGAGTTCACGGCTCTTAATTGATCATATGCGGCTTGGGATAGCTTGATCACTAATTTGGAGTTATCACCCGTCTCAGGCAGTGTACCTACTACCCTTGCAAAAATGGTGATGTCATTTTCTTCATTTTTCACTCTCATGACGCTGCCGACTGGAGCTGTTCGATGGAGAACCAAATATTTTTTATGCCCACCCGTGCCCTCAATAACTTCTGCTTGACCGGTTTCTTTGATGTTTTTAAAGCCCCCGGAGGTATTTTCTACGGTAGGTTCTACAGCCATTTCGGTAGTGGAGGTAGCGACTTTTGGTTCGCCGATGATAGGTACAGAAGAGGGCCCTTCCGGCGCTCTGCCCACTTTGATCACTTGTCCTGTTCGAAGGTTATTGGAACTCAAGGCATTCCATTTGATCAAATCTTCTACACTGGAATTGTATTGGTTCGAAATAGAAAACAAGGTTTCCCCCTGACTGACCGTATGAGAAATCCATTCTCCCGGAACAATGGGGGCTGAAGTGGCCACCGCTTTTGTTTCTGGAGTTTCTTTGACTACCGGAGTGGATTTGGTGACCACCGGTTTTGGCTCTTCTTTCTTAGGCTCTGTTTTTTTTGCAGGAGCTGATTCCACCGGGTTGGAAGTGGTAGACACCACCGCTACCGTGGCAGTAGTAACCGCCTGCGGTTGTGGAGAAGGTGGAGCCGTTTCTTTGACTACCAAAGCTTGCCCCACGCTGAGGTCATTTCCGAGAAGTTTATTCCATTGCTTTAGGGAATCCACGGTTACTCCATATTTTTTTGAAATCGAAAAAAGAGTTTCTCCCGGGGAGACTTTATGGATGGATGCTCCTTCTGGAGCCTGAGCATCGGTAATGTAGGGAACCCGAATCGTTTGTCCGGATTTGAGCCCTTCTTTCAAAACCTCGTTTGAATTTTGAATATCTCCCACGGAGGCTTTATACCTTCTGGAAATTGAAAACAAAGTCTCTCCTTGGCTTACCTTATGTAGGATAAATGTCTTTCCTCCTACTCGCTCGATCCCGATGGAATCCACCGGAATCAAATTATTGGCTTGTACGGATATCCCAGTGAACAAACTGAGCATCAAAAACAAAGCAATGGAAGAAGTGAGAAATTTTACCGGAATCTGCATGGGTAAGGAAAATTAAAATCTAATAAACTCGGCTACTACAGACTGCAATGGGCAAGAATTATGCTAAAAATCGAAATTGATCCGATAAACTTTTAAAACCGAAAACCCGATTCTTTCGGGAGGAAAATAAGTTTGAAATTAGTCTTTTGAAGGCCTCCTTAGTATCTTTTCCATGAATTACTGCGCATATGAAGGTTTACTCCAGTTTCCTCCTGATTTTACTCTCGTTGGTTTCCTTGACAGCTTTTCCTCAAGCCAAACCGGAGAAAATCTACACGTTCAAAATCGATAAGGACATCGACCCTGCAATGAACCGTCGTGTGAAAATTGCCTTTGACCAAGCCAAGGAAGAAAATGCAGGATTGATCCTTATCGAAATGGATACCTACGGCGGGGTGGTCACCGACGCAGACGCTATCCGAACTACCATTCTGGAATCCGAAATTCCAGTATATGTTTTTATCAATAAAGACGCTGCATCTGCAGGGGCTTTGATTTCGATTGCCTGTGATTCTATCTACATGGCTCCCGGAGCCAGCATCGGAGCGGCTACGGTGGTCAATGGCGTGGACGGTGCAGCTGCCCCGGACAAGTATCAGTCCTACATGAGATCCATGATGCGAAGTACGGCAGAAGCCAAGGGAAGGGATCCCAAGATTGCCGAAGCAATGGTGGATGAGAAAATTGAAATCGAAGGGATTTCCAAAGCTGGCTCTGTGATTACTTTTTCAGCTTCAGAGGCCATTCAATATGGATTTTGTGATGGACAATTCCCATCCGTAAATGCCATTTTGGAGACTCAGGGATTGGAAAACGCGGAAGTAATCGCCTATGAAGAAGACGCCACTGAAACGATCATTGCCTTTTTCCTCTCCCCCGCCATCAGTGGTGTTTTGATTTTGATCATCATTGGAGGAATTTATTTTGAGCTGCAGACCCCCGGTGTAGGTTTCCCTTTGCTTGCCGCCATCATTGCCACCATCCTTTATTTTATCCCCTACTACCTCAATGGCTTGGCAGAAAACTGGGAAATCATCGTCTTTGTGGCAGGTATTATCCTCCTTGCCTTGGAGCTTTTCGTGATTCCGGGTTTTGGAATCTTCGGAATATTGGGAATTATCTGCATTTTGGCCGGCTTGGTATTGGGCATGCTTCCCAACCAGGACTTTAACTTTGATTTTGTCCCGGCTTCCCAGCTCTTTGTGGCCCTATTGACAGTGATTCTCGCAGCCTTGGCCTCTGTAGGTTTGGTTTTTTGGTTGACGCCAAAAGTAAACGAATGGGGAGCTTTCAAAACCATTACCCTTGCCAACACCCAAAACCGGTCGGAAGGCTATACTTCTAGTTTTTATTCGGAAAATCTTTTGGGAAAAACCGGAAAAGTCCATTCCCGTCTCCGACCTAGTGGAAAAGTGGAAATCGATGGGGAAATCTATGATGCCTATTCCAGGGGTGAATTTCTGGATCAGGGAGAGGAAATAGTCGTAATTTCCACCGAAGGCACTTCCCTGAAAGTCAAAAAATGGGAAGCCTAATTTCCGGATTTTGATATGTTTGCGGCATGAATCCATTTCAGTCGGTGTATGAATTGATCGGAGAAGAAAAAATCCGGCTTCTTACCTCTTTCTTTTATCAGGAAGTTTCCCAAAACAAGGCATTGAGGAAACTATATCCTGAAGAAGATCTAAAACCTGCTGAGCGTAGACTTTTTCTGTTTCTGCTTCAGGTATTTGGTGGTCCTCAAACCTACTCTGAAGAAAGAGGGCATCCCCGACTCAGGCTTAGGCACATGAATTGGCAAATTACCCCGGACTTGAGAGATCATTGGCTGAATGCTATGTTTGTGGCAATGGACAAACTCCACCTCGAATCCAATGTCAGGGAATTGATGATGGGGTATTTTATCAAAGTGGCCAACCATATGATCAACCATGAATGAGCTGAAAAACAGAATTTACACCGGGTACGCAGGCGGCATGTTTTTGCTCAGCTTTCTGCTGATTTTCCCATTTTTTCTGATTTGCATCTGGATCCCAAAATGGAAGAAATACGGCCGAAGAATCAACCAGTATTGGGCAAAGGCATACTTTTCACTGATTTTTTTACCTGTGGAATTGGAGATTCGCTCAAAATTCGACAAACGAAAGTCCTATATTTTTCTGGCCAACCATTTTAGCTATCTGGACGTGGCCATGATGGGATTCATGCCAGGGGATGTACTTTTTGTCGGCAAAGCATCGATTCGAAAAGTCCCTTTGTTTGGCTATTATTTCAAAGGATTGCATATCGCCGTGGATAGAAGCCGGCTCAAAAGCAGGGCCGAAACGATGAGAAGAGCAGGACTTGCCTTGGACCAGGGAAGCGGAATTGTTCTTTTCCCTGAAGGAGGAATTTATACCCAACAGCCTCCTCAAATGGTTCCCTTCAAAAATGGAGCTTTTAGACTGGCTTTGGAGAAACAAATCCCGGTCATCCCTGTCACTTTATCTTTTAATCATCTAATTTTACCCGACGACGGAAAATTTCTCCTTCATCGAAGAAAAGCCAAAATGGTACTTCATGAGCCCTTGTCCCCCAAGGACTTTCCTACGGAAGAGGAATTGAGCAGAAAATGCTTCGAAGTCATCCAAACCCAGCTGAATCTGGACAACGGAAATAAACAAGTAAATCCCGAAAAACTAAGTATCAGTGAAAATAGATAAAGAATCCATCCGAAAAATCGCCCATTTGGCAAGACTGGAATTTGACGAAAATTCCGCGGAAAAAATGTCTCAGGACATGTCCCAAATTCTGGATTGGGTGGAGCAATTGAACGAAGTGGACACTACGGGTGTAGAGCCTCTGACCACCATGTCTTCCGAAATCAACGACATGAGAGAGGATAAAGTAGTCTCCCATTTACCCCATGAGTCAGCCCTCAAAAACGCCCCAAAACGGGATGAGAATTATTTCAGGGTACCGAAAGTGTTGGAATAATCCATGGAGCAAAAACTCAAATCCAAAACATCCCTCGCAAAATTCCCAGCCCTCCTGCTCTTAGCGACGGGAGGGCTTTTTGCAATCTATTGTTACTGGGTATCCGGTAGTACTTATCCCAATCTGGTTACGGCCACTTTCTTGGATACCGTGGCTGTTCCTTTTAGCCAAGTCAATTTTGGAGCTTTATCCATCCCAATCGAGCTGGACAATTACCTGATCTTTCAGGAATTTAAAGCCCTCGAACCGGGAAACACCTCCAAGGAAAGCTTGCTTTTCGGAATGGCCTTCTTCTTCCTGGCTGTTACGGCATTGACCTATTTCAGCTATTTCCAAAAAATGCCCTTTTTGGGAGCCGGATTAGGTTGGATTGTGCTGCTGACCTTCTCCAATGTAAACGGGCTAAACATCGGAGGCCCAAGCTCAAACATCCCTTTGATCGTGATGATTTCAGGAACTCTGATTCCGGGGGTCTTTTTCCACGTTTGGAAACCTCTCACTCGGTTTGGTGTACGGTGGGTTACGGTATTCTTGTTCTGCTTCGGCACCTGTTGGGCTTTACTTGCCCTAAGTCCTCTGGAAAAGCCGGGATTCTTTCTGTCGGAGCAAATGATGGTTCCCGCCATGGGTTTTGCACTAGCCTGGCTGTTTTGGCAGGGACATGCCTTGATTTCGGGCATCTATGTGCTTTTGGCCAAAGTGAATCAAAACCTGAGTACAAAAATTTCCATTCAGATTTTCATCATTGCCTTGGTCTATTTTCTGATCTTAATCGGGCTTTTGCTAAATCTGAAAGGAGAAGTAAATCTGCCATTCCTGATCTTTTCCCCTTTGTACCTCGTCCTGCCGATAGGAGTTTTGGGATGGTTTTCCACCGAACAAAAACTCCTTCAGGAAAGCAATTTGGCAGCTGATCCCACAAAATTGAAAGGGCTTTTCTTCTTGGGTTTTGCAGTACTGCTATGGCTATTGGGCAAAATAGAAATCACCGCCAATCAACCCGCAGAGGAATTGGTCAAAAACCTGCTGGTTTATTCCCAAATCGCTTTTTCACTTTTCTTCATCATTTACCTGATGAGCAACTTTCTAAATGTCATGAATACCGGAAAGGCGGTTCATCGGATTTTGTACAAACCCTATTCACTTCCCTATTACCATCTCAGAATTGGGGGTACGATTGGAATTCTGGTGATTACCATTTACATGGAGGCAATAATCGCCGCCCAGTTTAATTCCTTTACCACCAACAATCTTGCGAATTATTACTACGAGACCGGTAAAAAGCTGGAGGCAAGCATCCTGTATGAAAACAGCTGGGATCAATACCGCTATAACCCCAAGGCCAAATTCCTGACGGCAAAGCTTCTGTTAGACCTCAACCAACCTACCTTGGCCAAGGAGCATCTGGAACAAAGCTTCTCAGAAGCTCCTCAAGTGGACAATATTCTCCTGCTGTGCGAGCGTCTCAACCGGGAAAACAAGCTATTCGAGGTTATCTATTATCTGGAAAACGGATTGAAATTTTTTCCTCAAAATCCAAAGCTCCTCAACAATCTGGCGCTCTATTACACCCTTACCCAGCAGTTTGACAAGGCTCAGGTTCTTTTGGAGGAAAATGCCAACCTTGACCCGGTTTCTGCTTCCAATTGGCTGGCTTTACAAACCAAACTTGGACAAAAGGCTGCTCTTGAGAACCTTAGCGACGACTTAATCTCACAGGTCAATGGACTGGCGGCAGCCAGAAGAATTGGTTCTGAGGAAGAACGCCTCTTAATGCAGGATGTGAAAAGCAACCTGGATCCCAAATTTTCTCCCATGGTGCTACAGGCTGCTTGGAGAAATCTCGTGGCAACAAGATCCATGGAAGATCCGAGCATGGAAATCATGCTGTTGGATTCACTGGCCAGAAATCCGGACTTCAACGACTACAGCATGCAGCTTCAGGAATCCGCCTCCTTGAAAAGTCTGGCAGCTGGTCGGGTGATGGAATCAGTCAAAAACCTCAACGGATTGGCCTTTAGAAATCCTGGAGACGCTGCATATTATTTGCAATTGACGGCAAAGATTCAGGGCCAAAATTTGGATTTTGAGAAGGCGGCCAGAGATCTGATCGTGGCAGAACAAAAGGGTTTTCAAGCATTTAGTCCAGACTTGATCTTGATCCTGAAGCTTGGAGGATACCCTGAGGATGCTGCCAGAATTCTGGAAAAATATCAGGTTCCGGAGAAGCCTATCCAACCGGAAGAATTTGCTATCCTGGAAGGTTTCAATGAACTCCTGCCAGAGAAAGCTTTTTCTAGGTGGGAAAAACTGGGGTCTGATTCCCTGAAACGACAATTGGCTTACAGACTTTTAGCTCACAAAGCCCATGGATTGACCAAAGCCCAACTTCAGGAAGTTGGTGAAGTATTGAAGAAGAACCCGGCGAATACCTCCGAACTGGAAACCTTTCTGAAAAATCCGGATTGGGGTAATCAGGAATCTTTATTGGCCCTCACCCGATTTCTGGGCGTAAGCGATGAACTTACCGCCAATCCTTATTTCACCCCCTTGGTATTGAGTGCAGCCGAAAGGATCCCTGATCCCGTGGCTCAGTACGAAGCCATCAACGCCGCAAGTGATTTCAACAAGGATCCTTTGTTGTGGATCCGGAAAGTTCAGGCGGCCAAACGAATCGGATTGGACAACTACGCAGCGGCTGCGATTCAAGAAATGAGCAATTGGTTGACCTGGGATGAAATAGAAAAGCTGCAAATGGCCAACTATTAGGACTTTTCCCCGTATTTTCCCACATTAGTCGAGTAATAAACTAAGCCACTAACCTTAAAATTTTCCAACATGAGCACCGTCATCGAAACCCATGAAATCAACAAGACCTATAAAATGGGCTCCGAAATCATTCAAGCCTTAAAATCAGTGAGTATCCATGTCAATCGTGGGGAATACGTAGCTTTTATGGGACCATCTGGTTCAGGAAAATCTACCCTGATGAACATCATTGGCTGCTTGGACTCCCCTACTTCAGGCACCTATATTCTTGCCGGTAAGGATGTGAGTGACATGAGCGAGAATGAACTCGCCGAAATCAGAAACAGGGAAATTGGATTCGTCTTTCAAACATTTAATCTTTTGCCAAGGGCGACCTGTTTGGAAAATGTGGCCTTACCGCTGGTCTATGCCGGATATACCCGGGCCGAAAGGGAAGAAATGGCTTTTAAAGCGCTTGAAAACGTGGGACTAGGCGATAGAACCAAGCACCGTCCCAACGAACTTTCAGGTGGACAAAGACAACGGGTGGCTATTGCGAGAGCCCTAGTCAATAACCCAAGTATCATTCTTGCCGATGAACCTACCGGAAACTTGGATTCTAAAACTTCCTACGATATCATGGAGCTTTTCCATGAACTTCATTCCAAGGGAAATACCATCATCATGGTGACTCACGAAGATGATATCGCCCACTATGCCCACCGTATTGTCCGGCTTAGGGATGGATTGGTGGAGACAGATAAGGTAAACCCCAATCCAACCCGAGGAATACCTGCACACGTCTGATTTATCCCCTTTTATTCAAATAGATTCTTATTTTTGTCAGAGATTGATACGGGCAGAAATGAAAATCTATACCAAAACAGGCGATCAAGGAATCACTTCCCTATTGGGGGGTACAAGAGTCCCCAAATCCGATTTGAGAATTGACGCCTATGGGACCGTCGACGAACTTAACTCCTACATGGGGCTACTTCGGGATCAGAAAGTCAATGCTGATCGGACGGACTTTCTGAAGGAAATTCAGGACAGACTCTTTACCTTGGGTGCAGATTTGGCAACAGTGCCGGGGAAAGACAAAGTCAAAAAACCTGATCTGCATCCTGAAGATATCACCATTTTGGAAAAGGAAATGGACCAAATGGATGCTGAACTTCCTCCTTTGAGTGCGTTTATTCTTCCAGGAGGACATACTTCAGTTTCCTTTTGTCATCTGGCAAGAACGGTTTGCAGAAGAGCAGAGCGCATTGTAGTCGAACTCGCCTCCTACGAGGAAGTCAATGAACTGGTCATACAATATCTAAATAGGCTTTCGGATTACCTTTTTGTGTTGGGCAGAAAAATGGCCCAAGAACTCCAAGTAGAAGAAGTAACCTGGACTCCCAGAAAATAGAAACTCTCCAAACCTAAAAAAATTCTCCATTACCGGGTAAATGCACCCACAGATTCCTAAGAACATGAAAACTTCTTTAGCAATTCCGGTTAAGAAAATCGCGAAATCTCGCTTACCGGAAACCGACTTTTCCAATTTGGTCTTCGGCAAAGTAATTTCTGACCACATGTTTGTGGCGGACTATAAAAATGGAGAATGGACAGATCTGAGAATTGAACCTTATTCTTCTCTTCAGTTGGATCCGGCCAATGCAGCCTTGCATTACGGCCAATCCATTTTTGAAGGGATGAAAGCCTATAAAAATGAAAAAGGAGAAATTCTGATTTTCAGAGGTGATGCAAATGCGAGAAGAATGAATGAATCTGCCAAAAGAATGTGCATGCCGGAAATTCCTGAAGAAATCTTCATGGAAGGGCTTTTGCAATTGGTAGAATTGGATAGAGACTGGGTACCCTCCGGAAAGGGCTCCAGCTTGTACATCCGTCCGTACATGTTTGCCATGGACAATTACATCGGCGTAAAACCTTCCGACACCTATAAATTCATCATATTCACCTGTCCTGTTGGTGCCTACTACAGCAAGCCTGTCAAGGTAAAAGTAGAAACCAAATGGACCCGTGCCACCGAGGGCGGAACAGGGGCTGCAAAAACCGCCGGAAACTATGCAGCTTCCCTCTACCCTGCTCTTCAAGCTCAAAAAGCGGGATATGACCAGCTCCTGTGGACTGATGGAAAATCCCACAGCAAAATCGAAGAAAGCGGCACCATGAATGTCATGTTTGACATCAAGGGCACCTTGATCACGGCTCCCACCGATACCGGAACTATCCTCAAAGGAATCACGCGGGATTCGGTGATCCAATTGGCCAAAGATTGGGGAAAACCACTGGAAGAAAGATTTTTGACTACCGCGGAACTCAAAGAAGCTCTGGAAAAAGGAACCTTGGTCGAGGCTTTCGGTACTGGAACAGCTGCCACAATCGCCCATATCGCTCAAATACATCTCGATGGTCAGGACTATAGCTTGCCGGAAAAAGGTCCCGATGCATTTTCCAATAAAGTCCTAGCGGAACTGGATGGCATCAAATACGGAGAGATCAAAGATCCGCACCAATGGATTGTAAAAATTTAACTATCAACGGGAAGGAATCTTCCCGTTTTTGCTTTTAATTAGGTTATGCCTAAATCCTTTCTTTTTTTACTATGCGTCTTTGCCTTGGGGATCCAAGGACTCCAAGCCCAGTCCAAGGACTTTCTTTTATTGAAAAGAGGTGCAAATCAAAAAAGCCAGATCCGATATTATGTCGGAGAAGACTTAACCTACAAGAGCAAAAAACTTGGATACTTTGTCACGGACAGGATTGTAAATTATGACAAGGATTTTATTTACCTGACTGAAAACATCCTGAGTCCGACAGATATTGAGGCCATAGAAATCCGGTCCAAAGACCCCAGAAACAGGACTTTAAGAAATCTTACCGCCTTGTTTTTAGGTTCAGGAGTGTTATTGATGGGAGTAGAAACAATCAATAGCCTTTATCAGGATGAACAGTTTGAAATAGATGCCGGCGTGGCCAAAATTTCGGGCATTTTGGTAGCCACAGGCTTGGCCTTGATCCCGGTGCGGTACAAAACCTTTGAGCACCGAGGTCAAAACCGAATTCAAATTGTCCTGATGCGATTGGATTAATTGAAATAGATTGGCTTTTGCCCGATTTTTTTCAGAATTTTGCCAGCTCAAATTTTCAACTAGACAGATGACTTCAGAACAACTGAAAGACTTGAAAGCCCGTACTTCGGCTTTGAGGAGGTATCTTTGACTACGATCGGAAGAAATTAGAAATCCAAGATCTAGAGGCAGTATCCGCCCAGCCTGAATTCTGGAATAACCCAGAAGAGGCAGAAAAAACCATGAAACAAATCCAGGCCCGCAAGACCTGGACCAGCGATTTCGAACATCTGGACAAAACCATCCAAGACTTGGAAGTATTGTATGACTTCTACAGCATGGAAGAGGTAAGCGAGGAAGAAATCAAGACGGAATACACCAAAGCCAAAGCCGCAGTGGAAGAGCTTGAGCTCAAAAAGATGCTTTCCGCAGAGGAAGATCAGCTCAATGCCGTTTTGGAAATCAACCCCGGAGCCGGAGGAACAGAAAGTAACGACTGGGCTTCCATCCTCATGAGAATGTACATCATGTGGGGAGAGAAAAACGGCTACAAAGTAAAAGAGGTAGACGTCCAGCCCGGGGAAGTTGCCGGGATCAAATCCGCCACTTTGGAATTTGAAGGTCCATTGGCCTATGGCTTCCTGAAATCCGAAACTGGGGTGCACCGGTTGGTGCGTATTTCTCCTTTTGATTCAGGAGGAAGACGCCATACCTCCTTTGCTTCGGTTTACGCTTATCCGGAAGTGGATGACTCCATCGAGATCGAAATCAATCCGGCGGATGTAGAACTCCATACTTCCCGTTCGGGAGGTGCCGGTGGACAGAACGTAAACAAAGTGGAAACCAAAGTACAGCTGACCCACAAACCCACCGGAATCGTGGTAGTCTGCCAAATAGAACGATCCCAGCTTGCCAACCGGGAAAAAGCGATGCAAATGCTGAAATCCAGACTCTACCAAATGGAGCTGGAAAAGCGAAATGCAGAAATCGCAAAAATTGAATCTTCCAAGCTCCGGGTGGACTTTGGCTCCCAAATCCGAAACTATGTCCTTCACCCCTACAAGCTAGTGAAAGACAATAGAACAGGCTACGAAACCTCTGATGCTCAGAGTGTTTTGGACGGTGGCTTAAATGAATTTATGAAAGCTTTTTTGCTTGCTCAAAGCGAAGAGGAGGCCAATAAAGACCAATAAACAAAAGCAATAAGGGGCCGGGATTTTCCGGCCTTTTGTTTTGAACTTTCAGGTTAAATGAAATTCCTTCCGAGCTTTTTTACTTTGGATTTCTTTCTGCTCTGCATGAGCAGTTTTTTATTTTTTTCCAGCTTCAATATGATCATTCCTGAGCTTCCCGCTTATTTGAGCTCTCTGGGTGGGGAAGATTACAAAGGACTGATCATTTCCCTTTTTACCCTTTCTGCGGGCTTATCCAGACCATTTAGTGGGAAGTTGGCGGATAAAATCGGCCGGATCCCTGTGATGATCGTAGGGGCAAGTGTTTGTTTTGTAGTGGGTCTGCTCTATCCTCTTCTCAGCTTTGTAGGCGGCTTTCTGTTTTTAAGATTCGCACATGGGTTTTCAGCGGGATTCACTCCCACCGGAGCTTCGGCCTATGTGGCTGATATAGTTCCCTTTCAAAAAAGAGGAGAAGCTATGGGTATGCAATCTCTCTTTGGATCCCTGGGAATGGCGGCAGGACCCGCGATAGGTGGCTGGATTGCTACCTATTGGCCAATTGAAACCCTTTTCTACTGTGCTGCCTTTACGGCGATTTTTTCCATTTTGATCTTGATGAGATTGAAAGAGACCCTTCCCGAGAAAGAGCCGGTATCATGGAAGTTGTTTAGGCTAAATAAAGATGAAATCATCGAAAAAAGAGTGCTTTTGCCTTCCATTATCCTTTTCCTTTCGGTCTTTTCATTTGGAGTAGTCTTGACCATCATCCCTGATTTCTCCTTTTACTTAGGCATCAAAAATAAAGGGCTATTCTTCGCTGTATTCACGCTTTCCTCCCTAGGCATACGCTTGATTGCCGGAAAGACCTCCGATCGCTATGGACGAGTCGTGGTGTTGCGGGTTGCGGTGGTCACCATGATTTTAGCCATGGTGTCGGTTGCTTTTGCCGAAAGCAAATTGGTCTTACTGGCCTCAGGAGTTCTTTTTGGTTCTGCGGTAGGAATGTACAGTCCAACGACCACAGCGTGGGTAGTGGATCTTTCTCTGGACAAATTCCGAGGAAGAGCTCTGGCAACCATGTATATTTTTCTCGAAAGCGGAATCGGCGTTGGAGCCTTGGTATCTGGATGGCTTTATGCCAATGATCCTGCAAACTTCCGCTTGGTCTTCCTAAGCAGCGGAGGAGTGGCGTTTTTGGCGTTTTTGATATTGTTTTTTATCAAAAGAGACCAAAAACACCCGTTTCCTTCTTAGTACCCTAAGTAATTCTGAACTCTGGGAATTGCCAGGATTGACTTTTGCCGACCATTGTAATAGGTAACTTTTTCCCCATCGAAAAAGGCTCCCTCTTCCAGCATGATTCTTACATCCTTATTCCATTCCTTGACAAAAACCACTGCATTCAATTCAATTGCATAGCCTGTATTTTCATGAAGCGGAAAATCCCCTGCTCCTGGAGTATCTCCCTGATTATCCCACATTCCGATGGTAGGACCCGCTGAATGACCGTAAAACCCAAGTGGGTGCGTATAAATACTGCCACGGATTGATTCTGCCTCCATTTGCTTTCGGGCATTTCTGAGGATTTCATTTCCTGTAAGACCAGTTTTGTAGTTTAAGGTCAAAATGTCCTGTAAGCGGTTTCCTACTTTCAATGCCTCCTGAAGAAATTCAGGAACTTCCGTTTCACCGGCTTTTAAAACATAAGCCAATTCTTGGGTATCAGTATTTAATCTCAGGTAGGTGATTCCAAAATCAATGTGCAGCAAATCTCCCGGCATTATCACCTGAGATTCCGGCCGAACAGCAAATGAACGCTGTGCTTCCTGAGAATTCGGATCAGGACGTTGAATATCCACGGTTGGATGAAACCAAGTATCCAGTTTCATTTCCTTGATTTTTTCTCTGTAAAACCAAACCACATCGTCTGTGGTCGTCACTCCCGGAGTGATAACCCGATCGGAAAGACCTTCAGCAATGATGTAATGTGCCAATTCTTGGATATGCTTGTAGGTGGCCATTTCTGAGGCTGTACGGGTTTCAAGCCATCTTACCGCTAAGGTCTGTGCAGAGACCACCTTGCTTTTTAAGGCTTGCGGAAGTCTTTTGGTGAATTCCTCGTAATCGAAATGCGTTAAGCCATCTGCATGCCCATAGTCTTTGGCAAAGTTCAGCCCGATTTTAGCAGGCTTTTTATCCTGGATAATCTTCAAAAGAGCGTCCCATTGATCAGGCTGCTGCTCTGGATTCCAGGCTCTTTTAAAAGATTTTCCTACATCATAACGTGCTACCGCATAAGTTTCCACAGCTTGATTAGGCCCAGGCTGATACATGACCAAAATGGTCCTTCTTCTCGCAGCGTGCCAAGTTGCCGGTAAAAGAGTCCGAATTACCGGATCTTCATTGTATTCCCGGGACATTACGATCCACATATCGATGCCTGTTTCGGTCATCAATTTGGGCAAAAGAGTCTGGATTCGCTCCTCCAACCAAGAATCAATCACTTCTGCCTGTGCTCTTTGGGAAAGGACTGCAGGAGCTTGAGAAAATGAGGAAAAAGATAGCCCCATAAGGCCTAGAATAAGTACAAATTGCTTCATGGAATTAAGAAAATGATTCAAATTCCAAGATACACTTTTGGACCAAAATCCGGGAAGGGAATTATTTTTCCGGTGTGGAACTCAAAACTGGAGTTTTTTGGAGGATGGTTTTTTTACTGAAGGAATTAAACCGGTAAAAAAGCATGACAGCGGTGATAGTCAAGCCTATTAAAAGCCCATACCAAATGCCTTTCTCTGCAAATCCCAGCTCAAAGGCCAAAACATACCCCAAGGGCAGACCTAAAACCCAATAAGCCATCAGGGTAACCAAGGTAGGAACTTTCACATCCTCCATCCCCCGAAGGACCCCGAGCCCAACTACCTGCACTCCATCCGAAATTTGAAACAGTCCCGCAATAATCAATAGGGAGGCCGATAAAGAAATGACTTCCGGGTCATCGATGTAAAGGGTGGGAAGAAAAAAGCGGAAAGCAAAAAAGATCACCCCACAAAAAAACATAAAGCCCATGACCAACGCAAAAACAACCATTCCTGCCTCTCTCATCGCTTTGAAATCTCCTTTTCCAATCTGATTACTGACCCGGATCATCCCGGCTGTGGCCAGGCCTGTAGCCAGCATATAGCTGATCGAGGCCAGGTTCAATGCGATCTGATGACCTGCCAAAGCATTGACGCCGATCCAACCCATCATTATCGCCGCCGTTCCAAAAGCCGACACCTCAAAGATAAACTGGAAACCTGTGGGGATACCGATTTTTAAAATCCTTCCAAACATCAGCAAACTGGCCGTTTGATTCCTCAATTTGAGGTGATATTTCTTATAGCGTTGCGAACTAAGAATATACCCTCCCATCATCAGCATCATCAAAACCCTGGAAATCAAGGTCGCCAATCCGGCTCCGTTCAAACCCATGGCCGGAAATCCAAATTTCCCCCAAATCAATACCCAGTTGAGAAAGACATTGACCAAATTGGCAAACACCGTGATGTACATCGCCTGTTTGGTCTGGGATAAGCCCTCTGCCATTTGTTTGAAAGTCTGAAAAACCATCATCGGCAATAAGGAAGCGGTAATGATAAATAAATAAGGAATGGACAAAATGACCACTTCCTCCGGCTGATTCAAATAATGCAATCCTTGGGAAAGCCCCAAAATCACCATCATCAAGACCAGGCTCGTGATCAAATTGATCCAAAGTCCATGGGAAAAAAGCCTGGAGATCCTCTTCGTTTTCCCCTTTCCGTCGGCCACCGAAACCAAGGGCGTGATTCCCATGGAAATTCCGATCCCAAACATCATGATGACAAAGAAAATACTGTTGGCCAAAGAGGATGCTGCCAAAGGAACAGCTCCTAACCTCCCCACCATCATGCTATCAGCTACTCCAACTGCCACCTGTCCCAGTTGGCTCAGCATGACCGGGTAGGCTAATATCAAAGTGGTTTTTAAATGATTTTTGAAGGTCATTTTAGTATCCGAGTATTCTTGCTGCCTTTAATATCCCGGCCATTGAGATGGAATCCGTGATTTCTCCTCTCATGACCATATCCAAAGCTTCCGAAAAATGCACCTTCTTCACCTGCAGAATTTCAGTTTCCTCAAACTCCGTATCTCCTTGAGTCAGCTCCTCAGCCAAAAACACATTGCCTACCTCATCAGTGACAGAATTGGAAGTATGAATTTTGAGAATCTCTGTCCATTTTTCGGCGCTTAAGCCAGTCTCCTCTTTCAGCTCCCGCTTGGCTGAGGCCAATAGATCCTGGTCAATGGGACCTCCACCCATGGGGATCTCCCAGGTATATTCCTCCAGGGTATATCGATATTGTCCAATGAGCCAGGTATTCCCTTCCTTATCCAGAGGAATGATGGCCATAGCGCGGTTTTTAAAATGTACTTTGCCATACTGGGCATCTTTACCTGCTGGATTGATGACTTGGTGATCTTCGAGTCTTATCCAGGGATTGTCGTAGATAGTCTCAATGGATTTGGTTTTCCAGGGATTTTCGGTCATATTCTTTCAAAAAAAAAGGGTGACAATCTGCCACCCTGTTCAATAGTATTAATCTGCGATTAGGCAGGAATCGGGAGCACTTTGGAGTCCTTAAAGGTAGAGAGAATTACCATGGACTGCATGGAATCCACTTCTTTGATTTCAGAAACTTTTTCCAGCATCAATTTTTGATAAGCGGTAATATCCTTGGCGATGATCTTCAAAATAAAGTCTCCAGTACCTGTAATGTGATGACATTCGATGACCTCATGGATATCATTGATCTCCTTCATGAATGCGTCAATATTTCCTTTGTTGTGACCGATCAAACTTACCAAAACAAAGGTGCTCACGCCCAATCCGATTTTTTCAGGATCAAGCTTGGCATGATAGCTTTTGATGATTCCGGACTGCTCGAGCTTCTTCACACGCTCCAACGTAGGTGCCGGGGACAATCCTATGTCCTTGGACAATTGGGCATTGGTGATTTTTGCGTTTGCCTGTAGGATTTCCAGAATCCTTCTGTCTATTTTATCAAATTTGATTCTTACGCTATTGTCCATGATACTTCGTTTTTACAAAATTTTATGTGGCGCAAAGTTAATATAAATGATGAATGTTTTAAATTGATTTTTGCCTTTTTGATGAGCGGAAATCAAAATTTTGTTAAGATTTCCAAGCGATTGAGCAAAGAATAACTTTTAAACATCCGAATACCAAGAAAAAATTCAAATTATCTCCTGCCATTGACCTTGCCTTACGTAGAAAAACCTCTTAAAGTTTATTCTTTTTGATAAAATCTCGGGCTTCCTTGTGGGCGGGGTGTTTTCGCTTCGCGTATTTTTTGACCAAATCAAAATATTTTCTGGCCTGAGCCTTGTTTTTTGCCTCGGTTTCCATCTTCCCCAATTGGATCAGGGAATGAAGGTAATACCCGCTTTCCTGAGACTCAGATTCCTCCCCATACGCTACTGTTTTGAGGTAATATTTTTTAGCCTCCGCTTTATTGCCTACCCGATTGTTGTATTCGGCAATATAAAAGGCTGCATATCTCCCACTGTTGGACTCATATCCGACTTGTTTGGCCTCTATCCGATCCAATATTTCCAAAGACTCCCGAACAGATTCTGTCCATCTGCCCACAGAGTACAGGTGCCGGGCATAGGACCGATGGAAATAGGGATTGTTCGGAAATTTACCGTGAAGGTATTCCGAAATCCTCAAAGCATCATAGGGTCTGTTTTCCAGTGAACCATACAGGCGAAAAAGAAAATACTGAGCCTCCACCCGGGTATAAAAGGCATTGGAGGCCACGGTCTCCAATTGCTGAAGCCCCAATTGCTTATTTCCTTTTGGGAAGAGTGCCATCACGGGTCGCATTAAGGGGTATTCTTCCGGAATCCAGACCGAAAAATAGTTGAACAAAGCATCTCCCAACAGCAGCTCGGGATTAAACTCTTCCTCTCCCCTGCTCATTTCCATATATTTCAGGGCATTTTTGGCAGCAAATGCCGCTTTTGTCCAACTCTTTCGCTCGCTGTACAACCTCCCCTGAAATCCATAACCCGCAGCCAGAAAAAAAGCAGCTTCCTTATTCTTGGGATTTTGATCCAAAAGCTTCTCGGCTTTGGCGTTGGCCCGCTCCAGATATTGGATAAAAATATTGTCATAACGGGTATTGGTCACATCGACTTCAATCCTCCACCAATATCCCAGTGCCATCAGGAAATCCGGTAGCGGATGCTGAGGATATTGGTACATGATGACTGTAAAATCATGCTCGGCAGTTGGAAAATCAAAATTATACATGCTGTTGATGGACTTGGTAATCCGGTATTGAAGGCCCTTGTCCAACAGCAAATATTCCGAATTGGAAGGGGGCAAGTCCACAGGTGCACTTGCCTGTCCCCATCCTATTACCGGAGCAAAAAATGCCAGCACAACGATCCATCCCAAACTCACTTTATTTTTCATACTTTTCCTTCAATTCGGATGCAATACTAAGTTGAATTGTAAACATTCGCTTAGATTTATACACTCAATACCCATTTATGGTGAAATACGCATCTCCTCAGGCACAACGTTTAAATGAACTTTTAGATTTCGACAAAAGAATATTTTTTGTTTTACTCCTGTTGATTTTTCTCCTGATTCGTTATTTCACAAATGTCCTCATTCTTGAGGCAATTCCTGAATACGAACGCCTGGATGCCCAAGGAGATTTAATGTTTTTTCACATTTTCAATGCTTTAAATTACCTCTGGACGCCTTTTGCTTTCCTGTGGAAATTCACCGTAATCGCATTTTTATTTTGGTCGATTGGCTTAATGGTCGGTTATAAGGCTGATTTTAAAGAGCTTTGGAAGTTTGCTTTAGTCGCAGAGGCTATCTTCATTCTACCCGAGCTGCTGAGACTTTTGGTGTATATCAATCCAGGCGGAAATGTAACCTATCTGGAAATCCAAAATTTTGAACCCCTTTCTGCACTTTGGCTGGTTGGTCCAGAAAATGTCGCAGAGCAATACCACTATCCTTTGTCAGTCCTGAATATATTCGAGGTGCTCTACGGAATCTTTTGGGTATATGGTTTTCATATGATCAGCAGAAGATCACTTGCAGAAAGTACGCTGGTGGTCTTAATTGCCTATTTCCTTCCCCTTTTCATTTGGCTGGGGTTCTTTATCGGGGCTTATCGTTAAGAAGTCGTTTTCTTTTTCGATTCATTCCTGCAGCGCTCCGAACAGTATTTGACTTCTTCCCAGGATCGCTCCCATTTTTTTCTCCAAGTGAATGGTCTTTGACAAACGAGGCAGGTTTTGGAGGGTAAATGCTGTTTTTTCATCTCATGGATTTCTTTTGGCCTGAGTATGCTTTATTAATATTCTCCCGGTGTACTGTTTCACTTCAGGGTCTTTTTGAAAACCCCAAAGCCTTTTCCTGGCCTCAGCGGCCGCTTTTTCAAAAGGAACAATCGGCAAGGGATAATCTCTACCCAATTCAAAGTCAATCTCTCTTGCTTCCAATGGACTGATCTCCCAGGGAGTATGAACCAGCGAGGGAGGTAAGCGCATTAATTCAGGAATCCATTTCTTGATAAATGTGCCTTCCGGGTCATGTTCTTGGGATTGCTTGATCGGATTGTAAATTCTCACCGTGTTGATTCCGGTTACTCCGGCCTGCATTTGGATCTGGGGATAATGAATCCCCGGTTCGAAATCCAAAAACATTCTTGCCAGGTGATCGGCTCCGCTTTGCCAGTTTTGTCCCAAATGATGGGTTAAAAAAGAAACCAACATCGCACGCATTCTAAAGTTGAGATAACCGGTTTCCATCAAGCAGCGCATGCAAGCATCCACAAGGGGAAATCCAGTTTGACCCATTTCCCAATCTTGGATCAACCTGGGAACTGGGGGAGTCTCAAATTTTTTAAATCCAGGGTTGATGGGTTCAAATTCCATGCGCGATTCCATTTCAAACTTTTGAATAAAATGACAATGCCATTTCAATCTGGATTGAAAACTTGACAGATTCCAGGATTCGAATCCTTCTTTGGCTCGTTTTTCAGAAAGTTGGTAGACCTCCCGAAGTGACAGACAACCCCAAGCCAAATAAGGCGAGAGCCGGCTGCATCCCTTTCGGCTCTGTTCAGGCTTGCTGATGGATCTGTTGTACCCCGCCGCCCGTTTTTCTAAAAAAGTCTTCAAATACCTTCTACCATTCCTTTCACCTCCCGGTTGCATTTGGGGATTGGGGATTTTCCAGCTTTCAGGAATGGGCTTTTGGGGGATTTTTTGGAAAGCTTCCGAGGATACACCTATAAATTTTGCTTGAGCCAAATCAGGATTTTGCAAGGGGAATTTCATCAAAGCAAACCAGAGATTATTCCATCGGTCTCTGTTTTTTCTTCCTCTCTCGACTCCATGCTGGAAAGATTCAAACCAGGGGATATTTCTTTTTTGAAAGAAATCCTTCATCCTCAAATCCCGGTCAAAAGTAATTTTAAGGCCAGTTTCCTGATGGGAATAGACTCCTTGAATCTGAAAGTGATCCGCCAAAACCCCAAAAACATCTTCTACCTCCGAGTGAAAGATCTCCACTTTGCCCTGAAAAGGAACGAGACTGCGATGGATATCCTCCAAACTTTCCCAAACAAATCGCCAATGACGCAAATCACTCTGAGGAGCTTGAACCAGCGAAGGCTCAAAGCAATACAGGAGAAGGAAGGGGTAGCCTGCATTTATGGCCTTGGCAAGGGGCTCATGGTCCCGTATGCGCAGATCCCGTTTTAGCCAAACGATTGAAATTTTCTCCACAGAAGAAAAACCTTCCTGAGGGATCAAGGTTTGGAAGACATGAAGAAAAATTCAGATTTATCGGAAGAAGATTTAGACCGGATCATTGAAATGGCTTGGGAGGATAGAACCCCTTTTGAGGCTATTTTCGCCCAATTTGGACTTTCCGAGAAAGAGACAATCGAGCTCATGCGGAAAAATATGAAACGGAGTTCTTTCAAAATGTGGAGAGCAAGAGTACAGGGGCGGGCAACCAAACACCGAAAAAAAGCACCGGTAGAAATGGATACGTTCAAGTCCAGAATGCAAAGGGCGATTGCTTTGAATAAACTATCCAAGCGATAAAAAAATCAGACAGGTTCAAAAAACCTGCCTGATTGATTTCTAAATCACTAACTACCTATTAAAAACCTAATCCCAGAGCCATTGCGGTAGGATTAAAGGACAGGTCACTCACTTTGGTGGCTTGTCCTGTCATCAAATTGACGGAATAAACTCCGGTAACATTATTTACCCGAAATACTCCATAGGCCAAATCTGAAGTACCTCCAATATCAAATCCATTTCCGTCTTGAATATCAATACCCAAGGAGCCTACAGGCGCCAATACTCCGTCATTGGGAGGACTTTGTTGGTACAACATGTCAGTGGCAAAGTCAACCACAAAAAGAGTCGTACTGGTAGTGCCGGCAAAAGATTTGGTATATGCTGCACCATCCACCATCGGGGATCCTGGATTAAGTCTACCGTCCGTGAACACCACTGTACCCAAATCCGGATGAAGTCTTAAGTTTTGACCCTTTTCGGTGACCAGGCGAATTCGATCCACCGTTGGGTTAAAGTCAAACCCGACCTTTTCCCCATCTATCCTCGGAGTAAATGGCATTCCAATCTTTGATAGAGCGCCATTGGAAGGATTGACCGCATAGAGCTGGCTTAGGTTGGTGACCGCCAGTAGTTGTCCGTTGGCCGGTCTAAAATCAAGCCCCAATACCATTTCTCCCATTGCCAAGCCCTGGAATTCTACCATGGTCGGTTCAGGTTTCATCGGGTTAAATCTGTAAAGCCTGCCATTTGCGTCTGCGGCATAAGCAATTGGATTAGTCTTAAAGGCAATTCCCAAAACATTTTCCTTGAATCTTCCTACCCAGGAGGCCTGTCCGGTCTCCAGGTTAATTTGGTAAAGTCTGTATTGATTTGGGGTGGTTTTACTTACCGCCAATGCGATGGAATTGTCCGGATTGATATCAAAAGAGGTCGGCCCGTCAAAATTTTCTCCCAAATTCCCTACTTCTACCAAACCTCCGTCATTGGGAGGCATTTGTTTGTAGAGCTTATCCTGAGTGAGGTCAATGTCATAGAGCGTGGTGGTGGTTGCGCCAGAAAAACTGTTGCTGTAGGCTACTCCGGAGATTTTGGGATTCATGCCTCCATTGATCCGGCCATCCACCGCCACAACAGCTCCTGTTTCTGGATGCAACCGGAGGTTTTGGCCTGCATCAGTCACCAGTCTAATCCTATCCACAGTGGGATTAAAATCCAGGGAAACCATCGTTCCCTCTATCGTAGGAGAAAAAGGCTGAGTCCCCAATGGAGTCGCGACTCCCGAATTTTCATTAATGAAATAAAGTCTGCTCGCAGAACTGACCCCATAAAGCTGTCCTGTGGCTGGACGATAATCAATCGATAAAATCCGCTCTCCGGAAGGCAAGCCGGAAATGGATAAAGAACTTGCAGGTGCATTGATCTCCCCGTTTTTGAAGAAATACACTTGATTTCCCTCGCCTAAAACTGTCAAATCAACCATTGGGGGATTTCCCGGATTGATTACCCTGGGGTTATTTTTCTCCTCACAGGAGATCAAACCCACAACCATGAGGCATAAGACCATGCCCAAAGAAAAGTTCAGCTGTTTTTTCATAGGATTAATTTGTTTCTCGGGGAGATACGAAGTGTATTAATCCTTTGGATTTAGGGGCATAAAAAAAACCGGATTCCAATTGAAGCCGGCCTTTTCATTAACCCAAACCTATATTTATCTATTTGATTACCTGCAATTGCACCACGAGCCAAAATTTCTTCGATTGGGTGGTCGGAAGACCGAAGCCCGAAGTCCGAAGCTTGCTAATACTGAACTTCAAGCGGGATTTTATTTATTGTGTATGGCTTACTGGTTAGAAAGCGGATTACCTATTTATCTATTAATTAAACTGTCTCAAAAGGCCATCTCATCAAGCCTCCGGACAAATTTTTTAATTTCTCAAATCCCATGTCGGCCATGACTTCACAAGCCTGACCACTTCTGTTACCGCTTCGGCAGTAGACCAGATAAGTTTTATCCTTAGGAAGGTTTTTCACCTGTTGGACAAATGCAGGAGACATGATATCGATATTTCTTGCTCCCCTAATTTTTCCACCGGCAAATTCCCCCGCCGTGCGGACATCCAGAATCAGGGTATCCTTTTGAAGAGAAAGGTCATGAAATACCCCTGCGGGTATGTCTTCGTAATTTTTTGGCTTTGTAGAAAAGAAACTGAACATGCTAGTATTTGTTTTAGACTACAAATTTACCCTGGAAAGGCTCTGCAGTTCAGTAATAAAAGTCACTTGATTCCCAATGATTTAGCCTTTTTATAGTTCCCCAAAACTGTTCGGATTACTAAGCCGATCAAAATCATCCAGGGCAAGCCATGCATCAATAAATCTCCCCAATCCATCCATCCCATTCCGGCGGCTCCTCCCCATACCCATCGCAATTTTCCCCAGACATGCGGCTCGGGCAACCAAGGGGCCAGTCCAAGGGTTGCACAGAAGATCAGCACTGTTCCCCAAGTATTCAAGGAGATTAGGCCTTTTGGTTTTTCCTGTTCCATGGATAAGTGATTTGCTGCCAAAAGGTCTTGGGAAATTCTTCCACATGGTCAAATCCCAAGGGCTCATGTTCATTTTCATTGGGGATATAGGCAGTTCCGAATAGATAATCCCAAAGGCTCAAAGAAATCCCATAGTTGACTCCATGGCTTCCTTCTGGGAGTTTTTTGGCATGGTGCCAAAGGTGCATCACCGGATTGTTGAAGACATACTTCAAGGGACCATAGGTGATTTTGACGTTGGCATGATTCAAATGTCCGATCAAGATGGTAACCATGTGGAGAATAAAGAAATCATCCAAGCCAAAGCCGATCATGGCCAAGGGAATATATTGTACTGATTTGTAGACAATGGTCTCCATCCAGTGATAGCGAAGATGTGCCGCAAAACCCATCTGCTCTACGGAATGATGGACTTTGTGAAATTCCCATAACCAGGGATTGTGGTGCAGCCAGCGGTGCACATTCCATTGGATAAAATCGGCTACCACAAACATCAGGGCAAACTGGGCCCAAGCGGGCCAGGAAGCTACCTGAATCGCCACCAGATTTTCAATTCCAAAAAGACCCAAAAAGTCATTGAATGCTTCCACTGCTACATTGGAAACAGAATTGTAAACGATCAGAGAAAACAAAAAGAAATTGAAAAACATGTAAAATCCGTCCAGCCAGAAATCTTTCCGAATTGCTTTTTGGTCTTTTCTCCAGGGAAAAACCAATTCAATCATCCATACCAAGACAGAAATCCCGACCAGCCACCAGAAATAATTCCGCCAGGAAGGATGCAAGATTTCGGTGCTGAGGTAATTCCAATACCCGAAATAGCCATCCAGAAAGATTTTTAAATACTCCTGCATCATGGATTAAAGTTTAGTCAACTCTTTCCCGATAATATAGATCCCCATCAGAAGCACAAACCAGCCAAATCCTTTCTTCAAGGCTTTTTCATTGATTTTTTTGGAAAGAGCGCTTCCGAAAAAGATTCCCAATACCGACAATGCCGTAAAAATCAACAGCATTTTCCAGTCAATGGTTTGAGTAGTCACATCACCCAAAAAGCCGATCAGAGATTTGGCAGCGATGATCAATAGAGAAGTTCCTACCGCCATCTTCATCGGAAGTTTTGCCAAGATAACCAAGGCAGGAATAATCAAAAACCCGCCTCCTGCACCCACGATCCCGGTAATCACCCCGACCACAGATCCCTCCAAAGCAATCAGGGGAAAATTGAATTTGAT
This sequence comes from Cyclobacteriaceae bacterium, assembly GCA_033844545.1. Lineage (GTDB taxonomy): Bacteria > Bacteroidota > Bacteroidia > Cytophagales > Cyclobacteriaceae > Algoriphagus. Next base: position 32,466 of record JAJLJS010000355.1, read on the forward strand.
CTCCTCGTTTTCATCACAATCAGTGCATTTTTTATTCCGGATCATGGAGACCGAAGCCGCAAGCATGATGAAGGCAAAAAACACCATGATCCCGATATTTTTGGTCATTGCCGCCTCCCCGATTTCAAAAAGTGGATCTGGCAAGGCAGGTACCAAATATTTTCTGGTAAGAAAAACAGCGATAAAGGAAGGAATGGCGAAGACTACAGCCGTTTTATAATTCACCAGACCTTTTTTCATATAGGTCCCTGCTCCCACCAAGGAAGTGCTTCCGACTACAAACAAGGAATAAGCTGTGGCTAGTACAGGGTCCACATCCAGAATATACACCAAAACCGGGACTGTCAGAATAGACCCTCCTCCCCCGATCAAACCTAAACTAACGCCAATAAGAATGGCAGCTGCAAATCCTATAAGGACAATAACATCCATTTGATTTCAATTTTTTTTGTTGGGAACAAAGGTACTTTGGCCTTGCTCCCAGAAGCGGTGACAAATGTTACATGTCCTAATTGAATCTGCCACTCCGGATTTTCTTTTTCTTTGAAAGGGTAATTTTTTGATAAAAATACCCTGCTTTGAAATAAAACAAGGGATTAGCCTTAAATTAAATAGAACAAAAATTCTCATGCCATGAAAGCCATCGTTCCCATAGATTTCTCTGAAAACTCCATCAAAGCACTGGAATTTGCCTTGAATTACGCCAAAAAGAAGCAAGGAAAAATCATCCTCATCCATGTCATTGAGCTGGTTTATGATTTTGCTTCACAGGCTTCCATCGCCATGGAATCCATGCATCAGGATGCAGAGGAATCTGCCAAGAAGCTGATTGAAAAATATCAGGTTTCAGGTGTGGAGATGGAATATAGAATAGAAGAAGGGACAGCCTCCATCTCCATAGCCAGAATTGCCGAAGAGGTGGAAGCTACCCTGATTATTATGAGCACGCAAGGTGAAAGCGGGATTAAAAAGGCATTGTTTGGCTCCACTGCCGTGAATATCGTAAAGGAAGCGAGCTGTCCGGTCTTGATTGTGCCTGCTGAGGCAAATGTTTCTGAAATCAAGCGGATCACTTTAGCTCTGGAATTTTCTAATCATGAAGAAAAATTCATCGATTGGATCATTGACCTTACCAAAAGATGGGATCTGGGGCTGGAAATACTCCATGTGCAGACTTCTCAGGACTTTCAGGGCCAGCTCATGGTCTTGGGAATAGAATCCTATCTGGAGAAAAAACATCCCGGCATCCCGATTCGAATTCACACTTTTTATGCAGAAAGTGCTTCAGAAGGCCTGGATAATTATTTGGATGAGCACCAAAATTTAATTTTGGTCATGTGCCATCAGCACAAGAACCTTTGGAACCAAATTCTCCAAAAAAGTAAATCCATAAAAATGGCTTATCATACCCATGTACCGTTGCTGATCATGAATTGATCAAAATAAATATCAGACCACGGTTTCACCAAGGCCTGATCTATTGAAGGGAAATGTGATTATCCGCAATGATACCACCAGGCAATTTTAATTAGTAGATGGGAAGGTCAATGTTTGGTAGCCTAAGATCCAAAGAATCTCAACAATTCATAACCCCCGGGGTAGCCGGGGTCAAAGTCAAAATAGCAGAAAATGAGCCCTGATGGGGTGGCAGGTTGATGTTTCACCCCTTCAGGGCTTAATGAAAGGAAATTTTCAAGGGGTTCCCTGCACTTCCTACAGGGTCATGAATGGTTTGGCTCTTTCGGGGCTACTTAAGAAAGCTATTTGAAATTCTTTGAAAAATTCGACCTCATAAATCTTATTCTGCTTTCACTTTAGTGCTGGAATAATTGCGGATATACCAAAAGGGAAATTATTTACTGATCAACTCCTCAAAGTCGTCCCGGATATAGATCACGTTTCGGCCTAATTCTATCCACTTTTTCTTTTCCAGTTGCTTGAGAAGCCTGGAAATCACTTCCCGGGAGGTTCCCAACTCATTGGCGATTTCCTGGTGAGTAGTATGTAGCTCATTGGCTTTCAGCTGCTTCATTTTGGTGACGATATAGCGCATCAGTCTTTCATCCATCCTTTTGAAGGCCACCGCATCCAAAGCAATCAACATCTCATGGAATCGCTGCTGATAGGTGCTGGAAACAAAATCCTTCCATTGCTTAAACTCATCCATCCAGTGCTCATGAAGGTGGATGGGGATAAAAACCAAAACAGCCTTTTCCTCCACCACGGCTTTGATTTCACTGGGCTTGGCAGCCGAACAACATGTCAGGGAAAGGGCACAGGTCTGACCGGGCTCCAAATAGTATAAGAACAGCTCCTTACCGTCCTCATCCGTCCTCATAATTTTAATAGATCCTTCCAAAACCAAGGGAACGGCTTTGACAAATTGTCCCGGCTCCATGAGAATCTTTCCAGGCTCCAAATTCAGTTCTTGACCCTTTTCCAAGATCGCCTGCAGTAATTTTGGATCGGTAATGTTGGGAAGTGCTTGCTTGAGTTTTTCTAAAGTCATCTTTGAAACGAAAACGTAAAAGTAGGTCTTGACCTTTTTAAAATTAGTGATATTTCTCACACGGGGAAAACTATCAAATCCCACTCTATTTTTGTCTGCATCTCATGGGACTGAGTGACTAAAATCACTTTTAAAGTGGTGGATAAGGCCTACTTTCAGCTATCAAAAACACCCTCACCATGAAACATTATCAGATATTAATAATCGGAGGAGGCACAGCGGGCATCACCATCGCAGCCCAATTGAAACGAAAGGATTCCAGCCTTAACATGGCCATCATCGAACCTTCCGAAAAACACTATTATCAGCCTGCTTGGACTTTGGTGGGTGCTGGAGCCTATGATTTCAAAGATACCGAAAGGAATGAGGCTGACTTTATTCCCAAAGGAGTGGATTGGATTCAGGACAAAGCCACTGAAATTGATCCCGATCAAAATAAAGTAAGCACCGAAAAATCCGGAACATTCACCTATGACTTTTTGATCCCCGTACCGGGTTTGGTGATGGCACCCGAGCTTCTACCTGGCTTATCTGAGGCCATGGATACTGGAGTCGTATGTTCAAATTATACCGATCCTAACCATACTTGGGAGGTTCTTCAGAATTTCAAAGGTGGAAATGCAGTCTTCACCCAACCCACCACCCCGATCAAATGTGGGGGAGCTCCCCAAAAAATCATGTACATGGCCGAAGACTATTTCCGAAAAAAAGGAATACGAGACAAAACCAATGTCCTCTTTGCCACACCGGGGACGGTCATTTTTGGGGTTCCTGCATTTGCCAAAACCTTAAACAAGATCATCCACGACCGGGAGATTATTTTCAAACCTTTCTATGCCCCGGTGAAAATCGATCCCAAAAATCAGGACATCTATTTTCAATATTCCAAACCCGGAGAAAGCAACTGCACCATTATGGAGGGCAATCCCTTAGGAGAAGAGCTGACCGGAGCCACACAGATCAAGGTTCACTACGACATGCTTCATCTGGCTCCTCCACAAACTGCCCCAAAATTTATCCAAGAGTCCAAAATCTCTATCCAGGAAGGACCTGGGAAGGGTTGGATTGATGTGGATATCCATACCATGCAGCATTTGCGGTATCCCAATATCTTCTCCATCGGAGATGTGGCAAATTTACCCACTGCCAAAACAGGAGCGGCTATCCGCAAACAGGCTCCGGTTTTGGTAGAAAATCTTCTCAAACTGATCCAAGAAGGAAAAGCTGGAGAAAAGTCTTACAACGGCTATTCCTCCTGCCCCATCGTCACTGGCTACGGCAAAATGCTGCTTTGTGAATTTAAATATGACAATGTCCAGGATAGTGATCCTTTAATCACTAAATTTGTAGATACCACCAAAGAACAATACAGCATGTGGCTGCTGAAAAAATACGGGCTTCCATTTATGTATTGGAACTTGATGCTGAAAGGCCGAGCTTAATTGAACTTAACACGCCTTGACCCCGATTCTTTTGGAACCGGGGTTTTTTCATTCCAAAAGAGGATGATTTGCCTAAACCTTGGTCATTAGCCGTCTATCAAGATTCCCATGGCTATTTCCGGATTCCTTTGGTTTATTTGCGCAAACTATCCCAATGAAAGCTTTAGCCCTCTCCTTTTTTTTTCTTTTCATCAGCGGAATCGGTCTGTGCCAACAAGTGACAGTGCAGGAGGCTGGAAGTAATTCTCCGCTGTCCAATGTTCTGATTTATGCTTCTGAAAGTGGAGAAGTAATTCTCACCAATTCCAAAGGGCATGCGGATATTTCCAAATTCAAAGGGGAAAAGAACATCCATTTCAGGCTGTTTGGGTTTGAAACTCAGTCCAAAAGTTGGGAATCATTACAGGTCAAAAATTTTAAAATATCCTTGGAAAGCGACCTGCTCACCTTGGATGCCGCGGTGATTTCAGCCAACCGATGGAGCCAAAACCAACAGGACACCCCGGAAAAGGTTAGACGACTAGACCCTGGAAAACTTACGTTAAGAAATCCCGCCAATACCGCCGACTGGTTGGGATCCTCCGGAGAAGTATTTATCCAAAAAAGCCAGCTAGGAGGAGGTAGTCCCATGATCCGGGGATTTTCTGCCAATAGATTGCTCTACTCAGTGGATGGGGTTAGGATGAATACGGCCATTTTCAGAAGCGGAAATCTTCAAAATGTGATTTCAATGGATCCATTTTCAGTGGCCAATACCGAAATCCAATTTGGGCCCGGCTCAGTGATGTATGGCTCGGATGCAATCGGCGGGGTAATGGTCTTCGAAACCCTTCGTCCCAATCTGGAAGCCGAAGGAATCCAGGGGAATTTTATCAGCAGATTTTCCTCAGCTTATCAGGAAAAGACACTCCATGCGGATCTCACCTATGGCACTCAAAAAGTAAAGTTTACATCCAGTATCAGCTATTTTGACTATGGTGATTCACGAATGGGGAAAAACGGAGGTCAAGACTCTTATCTTCGTCCGGATTTTGTGGTCAGGGAAGGAGAAATCGATGTAGTCAAAATCAATCCTGATCCATTGGTACAGGTAGGAAGCGGCTATTCCCAGCTGAATCTCATGCAAAAAGCCCTCTGGAAAGTCAGCGATAAATCAACCTTAGACTACGGTTTTCACCTTTCTACTTC
>JAJLJS010000356.1:0-4045 GCA_033844545.1 Cyclobacteriaceae bacterium
GAAGGCAAATAATCTACTACTGACCAAATAGGACGAACCTCATCGAGCTTACGTCCATCCAATCTTTTCTTTTCATTCAAAGTAAGATTTCGGGCAGCTTCTTTGTGAATTTTATGGAAATATGGACCAATCAAACTGGCCTCAAATTCATGCTCTTCACCCAGGCTTTCAACAAAAGCTTCCTTGATTTCCTTTACAAGAGTTGATCTCTCGTTTTTGTTGGGAATCTGCCGGCTGACCACCTCATATAGCTTGTCATAAAGCTCTGCTCTCATTTTATCATAAAGGGCAGAATCAGACTTTTCGTGAGAATATTCTCTTTTTTGCTCCTTGCCGACCAATTTGGTCAACTCAATCTGAGCCTGGCAATGCTTCTTGATCTCCTCATGTGCAAATTGCAAAGCTTCTACCATCTCGTCTTCAGAGATTTCGTTCGCCTCACCTTCTACCATTAGAATATATTCCAATGAACCTGCAACGATAAACTCTAATGATGCAGTCTCAAGAGCCTTTGGGCTAGGATTGATGATAAGCTTGCCATCAATTTTAGCAACTCTAACTTCAGAAATTGGACCGTTGAAAGGAATATCAGAAACTGCCAAAGCAGAAGAGGCAGCAAGACCTGCCAATGCATCCGGCAATACTTCTTCGTCTGAAGACATCAAAGTAATGGCTACTTGAGTATCTGCATGGTAATCATCCGGAAAAATCGGACGGATCGCTCGATCTACCAAACGGCTGATCAGCACTTCATAATCGGAAAGCTTTCCTTCTCTTTTCAAAAAACCACCCGGAATTTTTCCGGATGCGGCAAATTTCTCTTGATAATCAACTGAAAGGGGTAAAAAATCAACTCCTTCAAGGGCATCTTTTTTAGCAACAACTGTGGCCAAAAGCATGGTTTTTCCCATGCGGACAACTACTGAACCATCTGCTTGTTTGGCCAAAGCACCGGTCTCAATGATAATTTCTCTACCATCCTCTAGGGTGATGGTCTTAGTGATTAAATTTGGTAACATAAATACGTGTTAGATTATAGCGTCAAAGGTTTAAAAATTTACAGGAACCTTAAAAAAGAAAAAAGTAAGGTTCTCAATGAAAGAGAACCTTACCGAAAGGATTATTTTCTGATTCCGAGCTCAGCAATGATTGCTCTATATCGCTCGATGTCTTTCTTATGGAGGTAATCCAGTAAGCTTCTTCTTTTACCTACCAGCTTCATCAATCCAAGTCTGGAGGAGTGATCCTTCTTGTTAGACTTTAGGTGTTCTGTCAAATGCTGGATTCTGTGTGTAAAGAGGGCAATCTGTGATTCAGGAGATCCTGTATCAGTAGCAGATTTTAACCGTCCATGATTTTTAAACAACTCTTGTTTTTTCTCTGATGTCAAATACATGTTTAGCTAAATTAAATAAAACAGTCACAAAGGTAGAGCTAAAATTTCAATAATAAAAAAGAAGGTCTGAATTTCATTTTCGAAACACCCCTTTGAATTTTTTGAAGTATCCGGAATAGAAATCAGCCTCAAAAAGCCTGGCATCCTTTTTCGCTTGTCGCAAAAAGAACAATCCAAAAGGGATTAGGCATAGAATGGAAAAGAATGTACCAAACAGGGAATCCGTCAACCCTTCTTTGGCCCATTTTTCTCCGGTAATGGTCAACATGTAATAGAGAATGAAGAAAGTAATGGAGATCAATACGGGTAAACCTAATCCTCCTTTTTTGATAATTGACCCCAAAGGTGCTCCAATCAAAAACATGACAAAACAAGCTAATGCCTGAGTATATTTTTGATACCAAGCAATCTCATACCTTCTGTATTCCCGTTCATGGCCATCAACCTGACTAGCCTTAATATTAAATGTGTTTTTGAGGTTTCTCGAATTATTCAAAGCCATTGTAATCGCATTGGTCATGTAGCCTCTTTGGTACATCACCGAATCGATGGCGTTTTGCTCTTCTTCCGACAATCTTCGATTAGGATCAAGGGGCTTTTTTTTGACCTCTCCTATTCCTGTGGTGTCCACTTCGTCAGAAAGGAATTCATTGAGCCTTGTTTCCGTGGAAGCTCTCCGTTGCAATTTTTTTTGAATAACAGAATCTGCATTGATATTTGGAGAACTCGCGAGAACCCGGAGCTCGGTACTGGAGTTTTGCTTTAGTTGGGTTGAATCCACACGAAGGGAATCACGTTCGTCTAAGGCTTTTGCCAAGGAATCATTTAGTTCCCGTTCCAACAGAATTTTTTGTTTTCTGAGGGTGTCATCTTTGGCTTTTCTATCCCGTATCTTATCAGGAGGCGTCAATTCCCGATTTTTGCTGAAAAAAGGATAGATGCTTTCAGCCGTTTGGTAATTCTGAAATTTCAAATCATTGACCAGGGTATAAATGGAATCCAAGCCTTCCTGGATTTGAGCTATATTTTTTATCGCCCGATTGGTGGACCACAAATCTTCCGGTGTCCTGTTTAGCTGAAAAGCTGCCAAATCAAAAATGATGATGTTTTCAGAAAATTTGGTTCTGGAAAACTCAACCGGGGCCTCATTAATTCCTCTGGTGTTCCTGGCCTCTTTGTAGTTCTGACCATTGTACAAGGTCAATTTCATGTAGGAATCATTGAGAAAAGTCTCCATTCTTCCTGAATCTGCCAGGGTTACATTTAAATTCCCCTGCCCTTCCGCATGATTGTAAATAATGATGTCCCGCAATCGGATATCATCGAGCTTTTCATTGATTTTAATACTGTAATTGGGGATGCCTGCATAAAAAACTCCTTCCTTGATATCCAATGCAGGAGATTTGGTTCGGATATCATACAATAGGCTAAAGGTTTTGAGGTTGACCTTAGGAACAAGGTAGTTATTGGAAAGGTAGGCTGCGAAAGTCAATATCGCCGCAAATATCCCAATGGGCCGCAGGGCTCTGGTAAGGGAAATCCCGCTGCTTTTGATAGCGGTCAATTCAAAGTGTTCCCCCAAATTCCCGAAGGTCATCAGACTGGAAAGAAGAACAGCCAAAGGTAAGGCCATAGGCGAAATGCTGACCACAAAATACCCGATCAATTCCGCATAAATGGCAAAGCCCAATCCTTTTCCAAAAATCTCATCAAAGTATTTCAGCATGTTGACGATTAAAAGGATAAAGTCAACAACCAAAAACGTAAGAACAAAGGGTCCTATAAAAGACCCCAGGATAAGCTTATCTAATTTCTTCATGAAAAGATTTTCTCCCGGAAATCAACGGGAATTCAAATTCCAGGTTCAAAGTTGGCGATTTGCAGCCAATTTATCCACCGATAATTTCCTTGAGTTTATGAACCAAGCCATCCCAGATCGCAGCCAGCTCATCTTCTTCGTAATCATTGGAGAAATCAATCACTTTCAAAAATAACGATTGGGTCAGCTCATTTTCTTCAAGCTTAAACTCAATGTAAGAATGATTGGAACTATCAGGATTACTAGGATCAAAAAAGTCAAATTTCACATGTGAATTTGTTCTCAGCGAGGCCATTTTCGCATAATGATCTTCATTATCGAAGTTGAATATATAATTCTTGTCTTCATCTATTCGAACATTATCGGCAAACCACTCCTCTAATCCACTTGCAGTGCTTAAATAATGAAAAACTATTTTCTTCGAAGCATTTATTTGATAATCAGCTACAAACTTGTTTCTAACCATGACAGGATTAATTGAAGACAATTTTTTCAAACTTTTTCTTAAAACTCAACTTGCATTTCAAAGTACAAGACCTCATATTTGCATTCCCTTTCGAAAAGGGGGTCAACAGGGAGAATTCAAATGGAATTCCTGCCTTTTTTGGAGATCGATGGTGGTTTAATATAGCCATTAATTTCAAAATTCAAGGACTAAAATATTTTAAAAGAAAATTTTCTGAGGAGATAAGCTATTGCGGACCAGAATCAGGTTAAAAATCTTCGAAGAAAATTAGATGAAATTTGGCGAGGTAGCTCAGTTGGTTAGAGCGCAGGATTCATAACCCTGAGGTCACGGGTTCAACTCCCGTCCTCGCTACAAAGGCTTC
>JAJLJS010000357.1:0-18705 GCA_033844545.1 Cyclobacteriaceae bacterium
AAATCTCCGTAAGCGGGATGTCCTGTGGGGGACTTCAAACTTTGGAAGTGGCAGGCGACCCAAGAATCACCACCATCGGCGTATTCAACAGCGGAGTATTGGGAAATCCCGGAGGAGGAATGCCGGGCATGCCTCAAGTGGCCAAGGATCAATTGAAAAACATTAAAGTCCCCACGCTATATTTGTTGGGGGGAAAGTCAGACATCGCCTACGGAAACGGAATGGATGATTTTAATCGAATCGATCATGTCCCGATTTTTGTCGGTAATCTGGATGTAGGCCATGGTGGTACTTACGGGCAACCTTTTGGAGGTGAGTTTGCTAAAGTTGCGACAGCCTGGTACCAATGGCAGTTGAAGGGAGACCGGGAAGCAGCCAAGCTATTTACCGGAAAGAATCCTGGATTGGCTCAATCTCCAGGCTGGGTTATTGATAAAAAGAATATGGATTGATTTCACCAGTTCACATGATCTTCTGAGTTCCTAAACAGGAAATTGATTGCCTACCAAGTCAATTTCCTGTTTTTCTTTTATAAAAGCCCTGTGCTATCTCAATTTACCTAGGTAGGGATTTTTCCCTGACAACAAATCCCATCACCTCTACTAATCTGATTTTCAAAGACTTTTTGCCTTTGGAATAAATCCCCTATTGCTTTTCCGTTCTCTTTTTCTATTTTCACACTTTGAGACAATAGATCCTAAAACCTATGAAAAAATATCTTTCTCTTATCCTTTCTGCTTTCCTGGCAGTATTTGCTGCCCAAGCACAGGAAGCCCTTTTCCGGGCACAAAACATCATTTCGCCTGAAGTCCACGAAGACAAAACAGTCACCTTCAGACTTTTTGCTCCCAATGCCACCGCAGTCCAGGTGACCGGGGATTTTTTACCAACAGTAAAAATTGAAACCCCCAGAGGTCCTATGGACGGTCCAGGAAAAGCCGAGTTGGCCAAGGGAGAAAACGGTGTTTGGGAATTCAAATCACAGCCCTTAGGGCCTGAGCTTTATAATTACTCCTTCATCGTGGATGGTTTCAACACCACCGATCCCAGCAATCCCTTTTTGATCCGGGATGTGGCTTCTGCGACCAATATTTTCATTGTCGGAGGTGGACATGCAGACTTGTTTATGGTCAATGACATTCCCCACGGATCTGTGACGAGAAGATGGTACGATTCACCCGGATTGGGAATGGACCGAAGGATTACCATTTACACTCCTCCGGGATATGAGACTTCTAAAGAATCCTATCCAGTCCTTTACTTACTCCACGGGGCTGGAGGCGACGAAGAAGCTTGGATCAATTTGGGACGAACTTCCCAGATCTTGGACAACCTTATCGCCCAAGGAAAAGCAAAACCCATGATTGTGGTGATGCCTAATGGTAACGTAATTCAAGACGGAGCTCCTGGAGAAGGAAGCAAAAACATGTACAAGCCTCAGTTTATGATTCCAAAAACCATGGACGGAACCTATGAGGGAGCTTTTGGGGATATTATCCAATTTGTGGAAAGCAATTATCGGGTGAAGGCTGATAAAGCCAACCGCGCCATTGCTGGACTTTCCATGGGAGGATTTCATACCCTACACATTTCCAGATACTATCCCAATACTTTTGATTACATGGGCTTGTTTTCAGCAGCCATCATGCCCAGAGAGGATGCTACCGGAAAGGTTTACAGCAACTTTGACGAGACTTTGAAAAAGCAAATGGACAATGGGTACAAGTTGTATTGGATTGCCATCGGAAAAACCGACTTCCTGTATCAAGCCAATCAAGAATACCTTTCCAAATTAGACTCCATGAAGATGCCCTACACCTATGTGGAAAGTGAAGGTGGACATATCTGGAGAAACTGGAGAGTCTACCTTACCCAATTTACCCCCCTACTCTTTAACTAACTAACCTATGAAAACGATATTCCAAGGTCTAATTCTGCTCCTTTGTTTGAATTTGACCTACTCACTTCCAGCCGCAGCGCAGGAAATCAGCGCCATGCAAGCCCCACGGGTGGTGTCTCCAGAAGTTCATTCCGATAATTCGGTCACCTTTCGGATTCTCTCCGAAAAAGCCAATGAAGTGACCCTCAACGGGAGCTGGATGGGCTTTCGGGAAACATTGCCTTTGACGAAAGGCGAGCAGGGTGTTTGGTCCGTAACCATCAAACCCCTGCCCTCCTCCATGTATCACTACAACTTTTTCATTGACGGAGTGGCAGCCATAGATGTGACCAACCCTCATGCCTTGAGAGACGGAACACGCTACGCCAGTTTGCTGATGGTGCCGGGAGAAGGGTCTGAGGTTTTCCAGCTTAATGATACTCCCCATGGGAATATTTCTCAGGTTTGGTACCCCTCACCTACTTTGGGAGCGGATCGGAGAATGTATGTTTACACCCCTCCCGGGTATAATTCAAGCAAAGATTCCTATCCAGTTCTTTATCTGCTTCACGGAGCTGGAGGAGATGAAGATGCTTGGTCTTCATTGGGAAGAGCAAACCTGATTTTGGATAACTTAATTGCCTCGGGTAAATCCAAACCAATGATTGTAGTCATGACCAATGGAAATGCCTGGCAAACCTCCACCCTTCGTCAAATTCCAGGACTTCCCACTCCAACCCGGGAAACCTTTGCCCAATTCCAAGGGAAATTTGAAAAAAGTCTGGTAGAAGATGTGGTTCCTTACATTGAGAAAAATTACCGGGTGATCGCAGATAAAGACCATCGGGCTTTGGCCGGGCTTTCCATGGGAGGAGGACATACCATCACCGCCTCCATTACCTATCCTGGAACCTTTGGCTACATCGGGGTATTCAGCAGTGGGATCTTTGATGCCAATGCAGATATGGCCGAAATGGAAAAGAAATTTCAAGCGCTGAAGGCTTCCGGTGTCCACAAATATTGGGTGGCTTGCGGAAAGGAAGACTTCGTCATGGAATCCAACAAAAGACTGCTGAGCATGTTGGATAAAACAGGATTGGAGCACGAATACTTTGAAAATGAAGGCGGTCACACCTGGGCGAATTGGAGAACGTACTTATCCATGTTTGCCCCGATGCTTTTTTAAGTTTTCATAATTCCTGACCCCATCATTAAAAGCGCAACCCGAGATTGGATTGCGCTTTTTTATTTCCTTACTTTCATGAACCCCTTGTCCCATTGCAATGAAAATTCTCCTAAAACTCGAAGAACTTGTTTTTTTGGCAATTAGCCTTTGGATTTTTCACATGACCGGATTTTCCTGGGTTTGGTTTTTGGTTTTATTTCTTGCTCCGGATCTGGGAATGATCGGCTACCTGATCAATGAAAGATTAGGAGCTTGGAGCTACAACCTGTTTCATCACAAAGGAATTGCACTTACCTGCTATGGTATCGGAATGTTTTTGGAATCGGACACGATGATATTTTGTGGCATCCTGGTATTCGCCCACGCTTCCTTTGACCGGATTTTTGGCTATGGATTAAAGTATGAGAAAGGGTTCAAATTCACTCATTTGGGAGAAATTGGAAAACCAATAACTCCCTGATCAAGTAACCCTTCCTCCCTAGTCCTTCACCACCGCCCCTGGAGGAAGCTTTTGCACAATGCGGAATTGCCCTTTGGTGACTTTGATTTCTTTCCCATCCTTTGTTTTGAAGGTGCCTGCAAATTGTCCCTCCACTGTTCCAATGAAAAGGTTATAAGTCCCATTCATGAATGTGTAAGTAGTTTGCTTTCCTTCAAAAGTGAGGATTTTTACCGTGCAGCTGGATCCGGGGATTTTCTCTGACTCCAAGAATCCGTATTCATGAGCTGAATAAGCAAAGTGCTTAACGTTATTCTTTTTTACAAAAGCGGTCATAAAGAGGTCGTTCCCGTTGGTACCGTTGCCGGCCCCTAAATTATGCCCTGCTTCGTAGGTTCCTTTTCCATTGGGAATCCAATAAATGGTAGAAAAGTTGAAATCATTGTTCGGCCCCCAAAGGTTTACTGAAATTGACTTCCCTACATTAAGGGTATTCAGGATTTCCGCCCGGTTTTTCACCTCCACACCATCAATCTCCATACTGTAACTGCTTTCATCCCCCGAAAGTGTAAAAGGAAAATTCAAATCATTCGAAGCTTCCTGCTGGGAATCATCCGGAGCCAAATCCTCTCCATCTGTACAGGCCAGAATCAAACCCGAAAAGACCAATACACACATCCATTTCACTGATAAATTTCTCATAACAAAACAATTTTTGGTTTGCTCAAAGAAATCTTGGTTTTAAAAAAATGACCATACGTCATTTGACGGATATTGAGCCTAGACCAATCCATTGGTAACAAATTAATGGACCTTTGCTTTTCTCTTAGCACTGCAAAATCCGCTGCCAGAGCTTCAGGCCCTACAAAAAATAGAAGGACTTTGATTGGCGGAATTGGTCATACAAGCCCCATCTGTCACGAAACTTACTACGGTCGCATCGAAGGAATTTTCAATGTTTGGAGTTAAGCTATTGATTGTTTTGGTCATGGTCCCTAGTCTATACTCCTGTGCCTGTGGCCTACTGACCATCTTCTACCGATCTCTAAAATTTTCAAAAATTTCTGTGCCAACCCATATATGTTCGAAATTCTTATTTTACTTTGTGTCTCAAAGTACTTTTGAAATGAAAAAACCGGAAAAAGAATTAGCCGAAATCAAAGCCATGATGGAGCGAAGTACTCGCTTCCTTTCCCTTAGTGGACTTTCAGGAATCCTGGCGGGAATCTATGCGCTGATCGGTGCAGGAATGCTTTGGTATTGGATTTACGCTCCTGCTGCCCTGGGAGCCGAGGTGACCGATCCCCTTTCCTCCAGAGAAATCTTGAATAGAGGACTGCTTATTGGCTTGGTGGTTTTGATGTTGGCTTTAGGATCGGCTTACCTGCTTTCCCAAAAGAAGAGTAAAAAGAATTCCCAGAAGTTTTGGTCTCCGGCAGGAAAAAGATTCTTTATGGCTCTTTTCCTTCCGGTAATCGCTGGAGGGCTTTTCTCTTTTGCCTTGATTCATGAAGGATATTTCCATTTCCTGGCAGCTTCTACCCTGACCTTTTACGGCTTGGGCTTATTCAATGCTTCGCATTTCACCTTAAGTGAAATCAAAAACTTGGGTTTGGGACAGGTAATCCTAGGGTTGATTGCAGCTTTTCACCCGGAATATGGCCTGATTTTATGGGCCTTGGGTTTTGGAATTTTGCATGTGATCTACGGATCCATGATGTATTACAAATACGATCGATAAGGTGAAGGGGACTTACGACAAAGCGTTTGAGAATGTGGTTCGGCTGCGGGTGATGTCCATCCTGATGGTCAACGAGCAGTATGACTTCAATTCTTTCAAAGAGCTTTTGGATGTGACCGATGGCAATCTGGCTTCCCACCTGAGAACTCTGGAAAACCAAGGCTATATCCAGGTGGAAAAATCCTTTGTCGGACGCAAGCCCCAAACCAATTACTCGGCTACCCTGACTGGCAAAACAGCCTTTCAGGAACACCTGGACTTCTTGGAAAATTTGATCAAAGAAAATAAAACCTAAAAAAATTTATCCTTTCACTTTGAAAAACAAAGTACTTTCAATTCAACTAACCATGAACACACTATTCAAATCCCTGCTTGGTCTCGAACCAAAAACCTTGATCCTTCCTGCCTTCCTGGGCGCTTTAGTCCCGGCTTGTCTGTTGACCTTTCTGATCATCGCCAACTCCTCCAACTATGCAGTCTGGATGGTCTTCCCTCTCTTGCTCATTCCTGTAGGAGGCGCTGCTGGAGGAATCTTCTTTTACCTGATGGGTTTCCTGTGGTTTCCCAAAGGGAGTCAAAAACTGATCGCCATCCTAGCCAGTATCTTGGTGTATTTCGTGGTGGTCTGGCTTAGTTCTGTCCTAGCGTTCAATTTCACCGGGCACTGGGATTAAGCACTCTCTCGATATCCCAACCTAACAATCCTGATCTTATGAATTCCGCACTGAAAACAATTTTCCTGTCGGTTCGCCAAAACAAGTGGCATTGGTTCTTTTATTGGTTTTGCAGGATTACCCTGGCCATTGGTTTCACTATCGCCGGGATGGTAAAAATCATGGGTGAGAGATTTGCCAGTGGATTGGATGAAATTCATCCCATGGGCAGCTACCTGGTCGCCTTACACCATACAGGGTATTATTACACCTTTATTGGCATCGCCCAAGTTCTGGCGGCATTGCTCCTTTTGGTCAACCGAACCGCTTTAGTAGGCGCTTTGCTGTATTTCCCCATCATCCTCAATATCTGGGTCCTTTCTTTAGCGGTGAGATTCGATGGATCCTACATCTCTTCCACTTGGATGGTTTTGGCTAATCTTTACCTCCTTTGCTATCACTACGATCGAATCAGAACGCTTTGGATAAAAGACCCACAAAAAAATCATTGGGTCATTTCCCCCTTCAACCCAAAAAGTCATCAATTTCCTTTCCGGTTTTTCGGAAGTTCATTGGTGATCCTGAGTATTCCGATTATGGTTTACCGCTTTGGCTATGAAGCTTTGCCCAGAAACAGTCTGGAGCTTTGCCAAAAACAATTTGTCGGTACAGGCCATGAAGCCGCCGGAAAGGAGTTTTGTGAATGTATCCACATCCAAGGCCGGCCCCTGGATTCCTGTCTTGAACAATTTGAACTCAATAAAAACCTGAATAATCCCCCACAACCATGAAAGAAGAAATCCTTTCCTCCCTAAGCAATCCAGCCCAACTTGAGGGCCTATACCGGAAAAACAAATCTGCCTTTCGGCAAAATTTTACAGAACTTTATCCCCAAATCCAAGGTCAACCTGCCGCCGAATTCTGGCATCAACGATTAACCTATACCTCAGATTCGGTCTCTTGGGGAACTGCCTCAGAATGGAGATTTGTGCTAATAGCCGCATTGATCGCTGGCTTTTTGGCCAAATTCCCCGCAATTTTTTCCCTAGACGAGGAATTCTTTTATCCCAGAAACATGGGCTTTGTCGCGCTCTCTTTTGTGACAGCGTATTTTGCATGGAAAAATCAACTTAAAGCCAAGCCTTTGGGAATTCTGGCAGGAATCACGGCAATTGCTTTACTCTATATCAATTCCCTACCCGACAATGTTGAGAGTGATACCTTAACACTTGCCTGCATGCATTTACCCTTGTTGCTTTGGGCGGTTTTGGGGTACTCCTACATCCACGGCAACTTAAACTTCCTGCCCGGACGACTGGACTTTCTCCGGTTCAATGGAGATGCGGTGATTATGGGAGCGGTCCTGTTTTTATCCGGGCTTCTCCTTTCAGGAATTACCATAGGGCTCTTTAGTCTTATCGGCATCCAGATCGAGAAATTCTACATGGAATGGATCGCGGTCTTTGGCTTGGCCTCGGCACCCTTAGTCGCCTCACACCTTACCCAAACCAATCCCCAGCTCGTCAACAAGGTTCCCCCGATTATTGCCAAAATCTTCAGTCCTTTGGTTTTGATCATGCTCCTGATCTATTTGGGAGCGATCGTTTATTCCGGCAAGGATCCTTACAACGACCGGGAATTCCTGTTGCTTTTCAATATGCTTCTCATTGGGGTCATGGCCTTAATATTCTTCTCCGTAGCGGAATCCTCAGCAGAAGGAAAAATCGATTGGAGTACCAAGATCTTGGCGGCTTTGTCTGTAGTTACTGTCATTGTCAATCTGATCGCCCTTTCTGCAATTGTCTTCCGGATTTCGGAATGGGGATTTACCCCCAATCGAACTGCCGTCCTGGGCATCAATCTGTTGATGCTGGTCCACTTGATACTTGTTTGTAAAGATCTTCTTCGAACCGTCCGAGGAAAAACCCAATTGCAGGAAGTGGGCTTCACCATCGCGAAGTATTTACCAATCTATGTGGTCTGGACAGCGATTGTAGTCTTTCTATTCCCGATTCTGTTCGGCTTTGAATAAAAAAAGGAGAGCTCTGGCTCTCCTTATTTATTTTTCGAAGATTACTTCATCAGTTTTTGCACCTAGTTCCTCCAGATCTTTTTTCAAGGCTTTGACCATAGGATCGGGCCCGCAGAGGTAAAAATGCTGGGAAAAATCTTTCACGTGCTTTTTCAGAAATTCCTTGTCTATCCTACCATGCTCGTGCCCTTCTTTTTCCTCTTCATCCAAAATGGACACGAAATTATCCCCCAGAATCCCACGAAAATAAGACTCCAGAATCACATCCTTGGATGTCTTATTGGCAAAGATCAGCTTATTCCCTTTGACTTTCCCTTGGGACTCCAGCATTCTGAAAATGGAGATAAATGGGGTGATGCCAGCTCCGCCTGCCAAAAACACCCCCTCACCTTGATACGAAATTGCTCCCCAAGGATCATCCAGGATCAATTGATCCCCCGGCCGAATCTTGCTGAGCTGATCCGTAACCCCATGGTGACTTTCATAGGACTTTATGACAAATTCCAAATGGTCATCCTTGGGCAAGGAAGTGAAAGTAAAAGGACGTTTTTCATCTACCCATCCACTCAGATTGATTGACACTTCAGTGGCTTGGCCCGGCTCAAAGCTGTATCCGCTTGGCTTCTCAAGTTTATATTTATTCACATCGTGCGTGACCGGGGTAATTTCGAGTATAGTTAGTTTGTAGCTCATTTGGTTTAAAAGTTAAGGTTAAAATATAAAGGACATTTGACGTCCTATTGTTTATATTCAATCACGAGGCCAAACAGGTCTAGGATTAAAGAATTTACAAAATCCTACCCAAAATGCCTAAATTAAACCTGATTGGGAGCCTGAAAAGACTTCCACGCAACTGGAGTTGGGCAATGCTTCCCCTAATTTTACTCACTTTGTGAATTCAATTCCATCTTTTTTCATCCTTATTGTCCCAAAATGAAACAATTGAAAAAGGTTTCCTTATTTTTGGAATTGAAAGCTTCCATCCTGCCGTATTTTAGGCTCAGTGGAAATCTCAAACCTAGAAATTGTAACTTATCCCTTCTTAAAACAACCCAAAAATGAAGAAAACCCTATTGACCGGATTTGCGCTAATTGCCTTTTTGGCTTCGGGATTTTACTCCTGTAATCCAAAATCCGAAGAATCCACTACGGAAGCCGTAGTTATGGAAGAGCCTTCCAATTTTGGAGGCTTGGCCCTTTATACAGTCCGAGACTCTATGGCAAGCAATCCCAAAGCAACCCTTCAAGCCGTGGCCGATGCAGGGTATGCGTATGTAGAAGCTGCAAACTATGAAAACGGCATGTTTTATGGGATGACGCCTGGAGAGTTTAAGTCCTATTTGGAATCCATCGGCCTAAGCGCCAAAAGTGCCCACATGGGAATGGTCACTCTGGAAAATGCTGACCAGCTGATAGCTGATGTAAAAGCAGCAGGTATTGAATACTTTGTCATTCCTGTCCCTCCCATGGGCATGTTCACTTTTGATCCTGCCACCCGAACCTTGGGTATGAAAGGCACTGCCGATGAATTGGTGTCCATCATGAATACTCTCGGTGAAAAATGCCATAATGCAGGCATCAAACTACTCTATCATAACCATGACTTCGAATTTAAGCCCATGGCCGACGGAACCATCATCGAGGAGGTCCTTTTGGAAAAGTGCAATCCTGAGTGGGTCAACTTCCAGATGGACCTCTTTTGGGTGACCAAAGCAGATGCAAGTCCCCTTGCCTATTTTGAAAAGTATCCGGGCAGATTCAAAGCATGGCACGTCAAGGATATGGATACGGAAGGAAATTTTGCTCCGGTGGGAACAGGAACCATTGATTTTGCCAAAATTTTGGAAGCCAAAGATCAATCAGGTATGGTTTTCTATTTGGTAGAACAGGATAACACCTTCGGACTTGATCCCATGGAGGCGATCAAGATCAGCCATGAGGGATTGAAAAAATTCGGATTCAAATAATTCACTTTCCACCATCAACCTCTAAAGCCAGCCCAACAAGCTGGCTTTAGTAATTTTCGCCAAAAAGGATTTGTTTAAAAAACACCCAATCTATTCAAAATCAACATTTTGATTTTTTAACTTCCCTATGGATCCGGATGCTGTATTCCGTGAAACTGGGGATGCCGAAAACCAAAAGAGTAGGCTCCATTTAATTTTTACATCATGCCAAAATTTGTGATCGAGCGAGAAATTCCCGGGGCAGGGAATTTGAGTGCCGCCGAATTAAAAGCAATTTCCCAAACCTCCTGCGGGGTATTATCCAAAATGGGCCCTCAGATTCAATGGGTTCACAGCTATGTGACAGGAGACAAGATCTATTGCGTGTACAATGCGCCCAATGAGCAAATGGTCAGAGAGCATGCCCAAATGGGAGGGTTTCCGGCAAATGTAGTCAGTAAGGTTTCCACCATTATTGATCCTACCACCGCCGAATAGGAAGCCCAATCCCAATTCAAAAGCCGCAATTCATTAAAACTGAATTGCGGCTTTTTTTGGGTTTATTTCAAGGGAAAATTGAGTCTATTCAAAAACAAAGGTCCAAATCAGGGCCTTTTCCCCAGATTTTTTGGGCAAGATTGGATTAAGCCTTTATCTTTGACGCCTTCAATACGAAGGAGGCTGGATCGAAAGAATTTACTTTGGACTCCATCTCCACTACCGAAAATCATACCCATGGAGGAAATAATATATTCAATTAATGACCTGGTCTGGAGTAATGCCTTAATCGTGCTTTGTCTGGGTGCAGGAATTTATTTTTCGATTATCACGCGCTTTTTACAAATCCGCTATTTCAAAGAAATGCTCAGACTCCTTTTTTCCGGAAAATCTTCCGAAAAAGGAGTTTCTTCTTTTCAGGCGTTTGCTTTGGCCCTTTCCGGAAGAATCGGAACCGGAAATATTGCCGGGGTGGCGACGGCCATCGCCATGGGAGGTCCGGGTTCAATTTTCTGGATGTGGATCATCGCCTTTTTGGGAGGAGCATCTGCCTTTATTGAAGCTACGCTGGGTCAGATCTACAAAGAAGTCAAAGACGGGCAATACCGCGGGGGACCGGCATTTTACATCGAAAAAGGATTGGGCATCAAATGGTATGCAATCCTTTTTGCCATAGTGACGATGATCAGTATGTCCCTACTTCTACCGGGAGTACAGAGTAACAGCATCGCCTTAAGCATGGAGACGGCCTTTAATGTCCCTGTAGAAATCACCGGAGGGGTGGTGGTCGCCTTTTTAGCCTTGATTATCCTTGGTGGAGTCAAGAGAATCGGGAAAGTAGCTGAAATCGTAGTTCCTTTCATGGCCATGGGGTATATTTTGCTAGCCGTGATAATCATCGGGCTGAATGTGGCTGAAATTCCCAATGTGATTCGACTCATTATCGCTTCCGCTTTCAATATGGAAGCAGCTTTCTCCGGAGTGTTTGGAATGGCAATTTCCTGGGGGATCAAAAGAGGAATTTATTCCAATGAAGCCGGCCAGGGTACCGCTCCCCACGCGGCGGCGGCAGCTGAAGTCAGCCATCCTGCAAAACAAGGCCTTGTCCAGGCATTTTCGGTGTATATCGATACGCTTTTCGTGTGTACAGCCACTGCTTTCATGATCTTATTTACGGGGCAGTACAATGTCCTGAATCCGGATGGGGGTTTTATCGTGGAAAATCTTCCGGGAATAAGCTTCGGTCCGGAATTCACCCAGATGGCGATTGCAGAGCATTTCCCCACCATTGGGGCCGGGTTTGTGGCAATTGCCTTGATGTTTTTTGCCTTCACCACTATCATGGCCTATTACTATATCGCCGAGACTAACCTGAGTTATCTGCAAAAAGACAGTAATGCAAAATGGCCGCTCTATTTGCTTAGAATCCTGCTTTTGATTGCCACCTACTACGGATCGATCCGGACAGCCGCCCTTGCCTGGACCTTTGGAGATATTGGAGTTGGGATGATGGCTTGGCTAAACATGATTGCCATTTTGCTTTTGAGAAAACCGGCTTTGGCAGCTCTCAAGGATTTCAAAAAACAAAAAGATGCCGGAGAGGACCCCGTGTATGATTTTGAAGGATTTGACCTGAAAGTCAAGAAAAAATAAAAGGAAAATCAGGATGAAAGTCCTGCTTTTTTCATTCCAACTTACCGGCAGACAGAATTTTCCTCGGGTTTCCTTATCTTTTTGAAAATCCTAGTCCAAAATATCAATGCCTTTCAATCTTGCCCTTCACCTCGCTATCCTCATAGCTTCACTTTTTTTGAAAAACCCGAAAGCTGAGCCCAAACCCAATATTGTTCTGATTTTGGCAGACGACTTGGGCTGGTCGGATATCGGCTGCTATGGTAGCGAAGTGATGACTCCAAACCTCGACTGGCTGGCTGCCAATGGAGTCCGCTTTACCCAGATGTACAATACCTCCAAATGCAATCCCTCCCGGGCCGCCTTGATGACCGGACTATATGCCCAGCAAGTGGGCTATGAAGCCAGCTATCAACAACCCCTGATCAATGGAATTACCCTCGGAGAACTCCTCCAATCGGCCGGTTATCGGACACTTTGGGCGGGAAAGCACCATGGATTTGATCACCCGATGGACCGGGGATTCGATCGCTACTATGGGCTAAAGGAAGGAGCTTCCAATCACTTCAATCCCGGACCCCAGCGAGCCGGAGAGGCTCCACCGGCCCAAAAAAGGCCCGATCGTCCCTTTTACGAAGACCGAGTTTTGTACCAACCCTACTCCCCTCCGACCGATTATTACTCCACAGACTACTTTACCAAATATGCCTTGGCATGGCTTGAAGAATACCGGCAAGAGGAAAAGCCATTCTTTCTGTACCTATCTTATACCGCCCCTCATGACCCTCTGATGGCCTGGCCTGAAGATATCGCCAAGTACAATGGGAAATACGACGCGGGATACGAAGCCATCCGTCAGGCGAGATTTGAAAAGCAGAAAAAACTGGGACTTTTGGATGCCAATGCCGTACTCTCCGAAAACTCACACGTCGCCTGGAATTCCCTTTCCGATTCTTTGAAGAAAATAGAATCTCAGAAAATGGAGGTCTATGCGGCCATGATAGACCGAATGGATCAAAAAATAGGAGAATTGATCCAAAAACTTCGGGATCTCAACAAATTGGAAAATACCCTGTTTATATTCCTCTCTGACAATGGTGCCTCCGCAGAAATGGTGAATATCCCCGGAAACGGGCAAATCGGCACCGTAGGTCACTGGACTTCCCTGGGGGAAAATTGGGCGAATGTAGGCAATACCCCTCTGCGATTTTTCAAAAACTATTCTCACGAAGGAGGAATCAAAACTCCCCTGATCATTTCCTGGCCAAAGGGTTTTCCCAACCGAGGTTCTATGAGTTCTTTTCCTGCCCATTTGATCGATATCATGCCCACCTTAGCAGAAATTTCCGGTGCAAAATACCCCAAGGAGCACGAAGGGAAATTCGTTTTCCCAATGGAAGGAACCAGCCTGGTGCCCGCAATTTTGGAAAAACAACAAAACCGGGAAAACCCGCTCTTTTGGGAATGGTCTACCGGACGGGCTGTCCGAAAGGGGGATTGGAAACTTGTGGCATTTGGGAAAAATGCCGCCTGGGAACTATATGATTTGAAGCAGGATCCGTTTGAAACCAAAGATTTGGCAAGCCAAAACCCAGGGAAAGTCAAGGAGCTCAGCAGCTTATTTCAGGAATGGAAAATGCGGGTAACTCAGCCTTGATCGAGAACTGGGGTGCCAAAATCAAGGGGAAGACCAAAGCTTCCCCTTGATTTTTAATGAATATGATCCAAATACCCTTGCCTAATCTTCTTGATTTTCTCCGAAAGGGATTTTGCTCCTAGTTTACTTGATCCCTCCAAGGCCCTCAATAAAATATCGAAATGTTCAAATTGGGCTTTCAAATGCCCCTGAGCTCCTACTCTTTTGAATATGCCCATAAAAGAATCCAAAACTTCCTTTTCATCCGATTTACCTTCCAAGAGAACCAGTCGGGCCAATAAGATATTCGAAACACCAAAAAATGCCCACGGATCGCTTTCCCCGGCATGTTTTTCTTTCTCGAGGATTTCGCAGGCATCCAAATAACCCAAAAGCAGGTCTTTCGACACCAGCATTCTTCCGGATTTGCTGACCAGAGCATGGATTTTCAACAACTGAACCCAGTTGACCAAGGAATAATAATCTTGATGCCCGCTGATCTCAGAAGCCCTTTGATAGCTCTCTGCCGCTGCCTTCAGGGTAGCTTCAATTTCTTCCTTTTGATTTTCTCCCAATACCATCAGTCTGCGCTTATAGGCGCTACCCAACAAACTCTGCCTTTCGGAAGTGCTGCCAAACTCCAGCAAGCCTTTGAGCTTGGCGATAGCTTGATCGATTTCCTGAAGCGCTTGTTCTTGATCTTTTTTGGTCTGCTTGCCTCCAAAATACACCTCCACCGCATGCTTGCAGGAAATGTTGCAGAGCTGCTCCATGGAACGGAATGAAAAATCAGCCTTTTCGGCGGAAAACAACTCAGTAAAGTAGGGAATGGCTTTTTCATAGGAACCGATCTTGGCATAGAGTTCAGCGAACAGTTCCGTGATTTTCCCGCTTCGGATATCGGCTTTTCGCAAGGCTTGCTCCAATTCTTCGATCTTTTTCCCAGCCACATCCTCCTCCACTCCCTTGGATTCCAAAAGCTGCACCAGGTTGACCAATTCCAATTCTGCTTCCTCCTTGACTAAAATCTCTCTGGACTGGCTACTGCCCTCCCAAAAATCCTTCAGCTCATAAAATGGATCTCCATAACACTGATAGGCTCCCCAGGTGTTTGTATGATCCTTGCTGCTGTTATAGATGTGCTGCCGGGCTCTTCTCACTGCCTCTCCAAACCGAACCCCACTGAATAATTCCTGGTAAAACTTTTGGCAAAAGTCCAAGGCCGCTTGGTCGTCCACTGCCCATCCTGCAACCACTACTGCCTTGACTCCATTTCGAATCAATTGGGTTCCGATATTTGCAGCCAGCCGATTTCGGTCTTGTCGGGCTTTGGGTTCCAGCGCTACCTTCCCGAGGTAACAGCAGTTTACAAATACCAAGTCCGGTACGGTACTCATCTGGGCAATTTCTTGCACCGTAATGAAGGCATCCTTACCAATCACCACCCCTGCCGGGCTCTCTGGATCTTCATTAAAAAGGCCATGCGCTGCCAAATGGATGATTTTATAATCCTTGGAAAACAACTCCAACAAAATCCTGGAGGCTGAGGATTGGATTTCTTTCCTCACTTCAAAACCTTTTTGCTGCAGAAATTCAGCCACCAACTCCCCTTCTTTCCGGGCCTGTGGCAATTGGGGGAGAAAATCATCCAATATCGGATCTCCCACTACCAAGACCCGATTTCCCTGAACTTTGGTGGATATTTTCCGGTAATCCTGAGTGGCCAGTTGCCGGACCATGCCGGAATAAATCGCCAGCGGTTTGGCCTGGATATCTTCCTGCAGCATTTCCCAAGGGAAAGCTGCCGTGATCTCATCCACAACCCAGGAAATATTGCTCTGACGCTTCAATTCCTCTTTGAAATCCTGAGGAACCAATAACTCAAACATAGTCTTGGCAATCTCCGGCCGGGCCCGGTTTTCCTCCGTCATTTCCCGAAGCAAGGTCTCCAGGTTCTTGGTATTTACTTTCAGAAACTCCACCTTTTGACTGGCCCCCGTGGTAGCCAAGGCCATTTTGATCCTGTTTCTTCCCATGGTGAATTTCTCTTCTTGGGACACACTGATTCGGGTCCACCAATCCGAGGAGTTTTCATAAGGAATTCTATGCCTTCTACCCGGCCTTTGTTCCAAGGCCTTTTTCTTCAAGGAAACTTTAAACTCCCCACTGTTATCCTCTTGAAGTCCCTTGACGGTCTTGAGGATGGATAAAGCTTTGTCGTGGTAGATTTCTATGATTTCGACCTCTTCAATGGTCTTCAATTTGCTTTTGTAGATCCCTCGGATTTTTCGGTTTGCCCGCTGGATTCCCAATAAAATAGCCCGGATGGAGGTATCAGAGGACAATCCTCCGTAGGAATTTGCAATGGCAATAACAGATATCCCGGGCGGAAGTTGATGCTCAGGGAGACAGTCTTGATTTTGATAATTTAAAAGTGTGAGGTATCGGGAAATTCCTTTTTCCACAGAATTCATCAACAGGAAAGAGGAAAGCTCACCCGGTGTCCCCAATCCGATAATGACAGCTCCTTTAAACCCTTTGTCATTTTGAGCCAGAATCACCTGATTGGACCCTATGGCACCGGGATAAAGCCCAAGTTCCTGCAATTTGCTCAATTCGCCATCCAGCTGACGGTCAATGACTTTCTCAGTGGTCAAAATGGCATCCAATTCAAAATGCCCTGCCAATACCGGATACTTGGAGAATTTCAAATCCCCATGAGAAACAGTCACTTTGATCGGCAATTCTCCTTCTTCCTCAGGTGAAACGGAGGAGATTCCTAGAAGTACATTTTCTACATTTTCCTCACTCAGGTCGAAAATCTCTTCAAGTTTCGGTTCAAGCTTTTGAGCTCCTTCATTTCGAAGCTTGGGTAACTGATTCGCCAAATTGGAAGCCCTGCCAGCATCCAATATTTCCTCGATTGCTCCAAATATGGAAGGCTGATTGGAGAGTCCTCCATGAGTGACATTGGCATAGTAGAGTTGCTGAAGATTTAGAATCTGCGCCGGAATACCGGTAGCCCAAGTCACGCTTTCATCCCCCTCTTGGGTGCCAAAAAACTGCAACTTTTTCCCATTTTCCTGTATCTCAAAAGAAGATATGGTCAGCTTATCTTTTCGGCTTTGCCCGGCAATGTAATAGCAATTGCTAAAGTCTAAGGACTGGGAATTTTGTACGATCTTTTCCTGATATTTTGCAAACCCAGCCAATATCTCCTCACTGGGAATAGGCCAATCAGTCCTACCAAAGGCTTTTCGCATGGCTTCCCAAGTTTTGGAATCCGCAAAGTCAGGTTGATCTTCGGCTGTTTTGATGGGCAACAAATTCAACAAACCGGGAAGCTGGGAAAAGACGCTCAGTAGATCCTCTACGGAATTGGAGATATCAATCTTCGCCAAAAGCTTGATGATGTCATCCTGTCCAAAAAGCACAAAGGGGATCCGGTAGGAACCTCCTAATGGAGATCCCAAAAAGAGGATTCTAAAACCAGTCGAAGCATTGAGCTTTTTCCAGGTATCTTCATGGTGCAGCATAAAGTCCCTGACCAAAACTCCACCCATACTATGGGCCACGATCTTGATGGGCTGTCCAAACTCGAGCAATTCCTCTACTTTTTCGCTGAAGATTTTGGCACTGTCCGGAAGGGGCATTCTCCAGTCGAAGGGAAAGGTTACCACGTCATAGGTTTTCCCCAGATAATCGGCCAATTTCCCATAGGAGGTTTTGACCAGGGAATGGGCTTTGACATGGGGATTGTTTTTGGGATCGTTTTTTAGCCGGGAAAGTTGTCCTGTAAGGAAACGCATGTAATTGATCCAGACCATATCCTCATTGACCGTAAGGTTGGAGCCCATAATGCCGGGTAGAAGCAAGACAATGGGTCTTTTCCCGTTAACCCTGTCCAGCTTGGTTTTGCCTCCTTCGATCCCAAAGACTCCCCGATCCTGATCGGTTTTCTTAGTCCTTTGAATCACCTGAAAGCCCCCTCGAGAAGAGGCAACATTTTCCTGCAAGCCAAGAAAGATTTTCTCTTGGGTCTCTTGCGTCCCGAAATAAACGAGATGGTTGATCTTTTTGGAGCTGTCGATGTAAACGGAGGCTTTTCCTTCGGGCCTTGGGGTACCCCATTTCATGCTTTCCGTGTCTACCACCAAATCATTCTGACCCCGGAAAAAAAGCTTCCCTGCCAAAACCACCAATCCTTTGAACTCGAAACTCAACTCACTGCTTCCACCCACCACATGCAGCAAACTGTCTATCCGGATGGAGGTCCCCTGAAAGTTCAATGCTTTGATAAATGGGGATTCGGGATTCATGGATTCCAATCCCGGAAGGGAATCTGGATTATTCTTGGAATTGACCGCAGTCATGACCAATTCCCTGAAAGCCTGAAAAACAGGGTTTGCAGCCTGTCCGCTGATCGCCCCCACCAGATTCATCAGGATGTTCAGCAAATAGTCCATTCGCTTTGACGCGAGGGTAGTTCCATTGGCAGGACAAGCAACCCGAACCATATTTCTGACTTTGATCTGCTTGTCAGACATCTCTTTTTGGATAGCTTGGATTACTTCCAGATCCTTTCGGTCGGCAATTTCCAATACGCCCCTTTCCGTCTCGTCAAAACCTTTTGGATCGGCAGAAAACCTAGCCAAAACATCACCTACCAATCCACCACGGGAATGTGTGACCAGATCCAGTTCGATGGAAGATGGCAATTGCTTGACTAATTCCAGGACATTGTCCAAGGGACTTTTGGTCAAAGTCCTGTGCTGAAAGGCCAAAACATTTCCCTCCCCATAGCTTTGAAAGATCGTCTCCCATGCCTGATTTTTCCCTTGTCCGTATAGCTCTGCAAAGGAGCCTGCAGTGGAGGATCCGGTACCATGGAGAAACAACAAGGCTTTTTTTCCAATCGCCCGACTTTCTTTTCGGCTGAGAGCAAAGTCAGATTCGCAATGGCAAAGCAATCCTGCCCCCTCTTGGTCAAAATCAATTCCCGGAACACTCAATTGCTTGTTTTCAACCCTCTCTGCCAGCTCACGCATTCCCAGCTGCACGGC
>JAJLJS010000358.1:0-6562 GCA_033844545.1 Cyclobacteriaceae bacterium
CTATGGCTATGGCTACGGTTATGGGTACGGATATGGATACGGGAATAATTCCTATGGATACCATGAAGAAGTACAGCTTCCTTGGTGGAAAAGAGCATTGAGAAGAAAGGGATAAAATCAAAGAAGCTGTCGCAGACTTGCGGTAGTCTCCCGACTTGTGCTTACCCTCCTGCAGTCTTCAGACTGCTTGGCTGCTCGAGATTTGTAATCTCGAGCTCCAATCATAGGATTTACAATCCGATAATCAATTCAAGAAGGCTTGTTCATTTGTCGGCATGTGTAAGTGTCTACACTCAATAGATGTTGTTCCGCCCCGCTTTGCTCTGGTCTGTGTCCCCGCTTCGCCATGGTCTGTGTCCCCACAGACCACTAAGTTTGCTTGTCGCAGGTCTCCTGAAATGTGCTTTTCAATAACTGTCGATCGTGGTCCGTTAACCAACCGACAACCCATCCCGATCGCTCGGGGCAGGCAGTTCCTCCTCACCTTGGGTTATTCACAATTTGATCCCTTCAGGGTCAAGTAGAAAATATCTTACCTCACACGTTCTGTGCTCTGTCGACCGAGATCCGTTGACCAACTCACATCCCACACTTGTAGTGAGCTCGTCGAACTAACCGGCAACCCCTCACTTTAAACTCTTCACTTTAAACTTTAAACTTGCTAACGCCATTCTCCCAACTTGTGCTTGTCCATAGACAATTCTTTGATTTCGTTTCCATTGCGCTGGTAACCCATATTCTTTTCCAAACCAAGATCCCAGACCAGCGCTGATGACTCCGATGACCTTTGATCCCCGGGTTTCGTCCCCGATAATATCGGGGCAGGCAGTTCCTCCTCACCCGGGGTTATTCACAATTTGACCCCTTCAGGGTCAAGTAGAAAATATCCTACCTGAAAGGTTCCGTCGACCTGTGACAACCCACAACCGACAACCGACATCAGACAACCGACATCGGACATCGGACAACCGACATCGGACAACAAACAACTTTAAACTCTTCACTTTAAACTTTAAACTCGCCTAGCGCCATTCTCCCAACTTGAATTTGTCCATAAACAATTCTTTAATTCGTCTCCATTGCGCTGGTAATCCATATTCATATCCAATCCATGATCCCGTACCAGCGCCTAGGACTCCGGTCACCCTTAATCCCCGGGTTTCGTCCCCGATAAGAATCGGGGCAGGCAGTTCCTCCTCACCCGGGGTTACCAATAGTTCGACCCCTACGGGGTTAAGTAGAAAATATCCTACCTCAAACGTTCCGTCGACCGGTGACAACCCACAACTGACAACCGACATCGGACAACCGACATCGGACATCGGACATCGGACAACCGACAACTTTAAACTCTTCACTTTAAACTTTAAACTCCATCGTCCGTCGACCATGGTCCGTTGACGACTAGTAACTGACAACCCACAACCGACAACCGACATCGGACAACTGACAACCGACAAATGACAACCGACAACTGACAACCCACAACCTTAAACCCCTTTTACGCCTTTTGAAATTGTTCTCTGTGGATAGCTGGAGATGCGCTAGAGCATTTTGAATTTTTGTTTCAATATTGTATACTAATAATACCATCCTACCGATTTGAAGGAAAAATCGCCAGCCCATCCAAATAATTTCAAAACGGTTAACCCAAGCACCAATGAACCTCACTAATTTGTTTAAATCAATAGTAGAAGAAAGTAATGATCTGATATGGGCCATCAATGCTGAGTATCGATTGGTTTATGCGAACCAAGCTTATTTGCAGTTGATTCAAGAGGTGACTGGAAAGGAAACAAAAATCCTTGATCCGGTTTTTGAGGAGGGTTTTGGAAAAGGCTATGTTGAAAAATGGAAAAACTATTACTCCAGGGCAATTCAAGGGGAATCATTCGTGGTCCTGGAGAATTTCCAAAAACCCGGCTCAGGAATAGTCGAATTCAATCAGGTAAGTTTTAGACCAATATTGAAGGATAACGGGAAATTAAAATTCGTCCTGTGTCAGTCCAAAGATGTTACTGAATTGGAGAGCCGCCGCTCCCAGGCTGACCGCCTGCTTAGCTCCTCCATTGATGTATTCTGTACTATTGATCCGGCTGGAAAATTTGTTTACGTCAGCGCAGGCTCCAAAAAACATTGGGGTTATCTACCCCATGAAATGGTAGGAAAATCCTACGTGGATTTCATACTCGAGGAAGACAGACCCAAGACACAAAAAATCGCGGAAGAAATAACCTCAGGCAAGGAGGTAAGGACCTTCATCAATCGCTACCGAAGAAAAGACGGGAGTATTGCCCACAATATCTGGTCTGCCAGTTTTGATCCTACTACCCAACTGATGTATTGTGTCGCAAAGGATTGGGCGGAGCAGATAGAAAAGAGCGAGTTGATCAAACAGAGCGAACAGCGGTTCAAGTCTTTGGTTCAGGAAGGATCTGACCTAATCGCGATTTTAAACGAAGAGGGAATTTATACCTACGTCAGTCCTACAAGTTTACCCATCCTGGGAATCGCCCCCGAAACCTTTATCGGCAGAAGTCCCTTTGAATTTATCCATCCGGAAGATAAAGAGCGGGCCCTGGAAAATCTAAAAGAGGTAAGCACCAATCAAAAGGTTAGGGTTTCACCTTTTCGGTTCAAAAATGAACAAGGGGAATGGAGGTGGATAGAAACTGTCCTTACCAACATGCTGGAAAATCCGGCTATCAACGGAATTGTGGCCAATTCCCGGGATATTACCGATAAAATCGAGGAGGAAAACCGACTTAAACTTTTTGAAAAAATCATCAACAGCACCTCCGATGCCATTATGCTGACCGAAGCAGAGCCTCTGGATAAACCTGGTCCCAAAATCGTTTTTGTCAATGAAGCATTTACCCAGATGACCGGCTACTCCAAAGAAGAGGTAATCGGCAAAAACCCAAGATTGCTTCAGGGACCCAAATCTGATCCCATGGAATTGAAGGCTTTGGGAGAAAAATTAAGGAAATGGAAATCCACAGAGCTTACCGTATTGAACTACAAGAAAAACGGTGATGAATTTTGGGTAAATTTTGCAGTAAGTCCAATTGCAGATAATCTGGGTTGGTATACCCATTGGATTTCAATTCAAAGGGATGTCACGGAACAGAAAAACCATGAACTGGAACAAAATCTGATTGCCAGGATTAGCGTCATTTTCAACGAGGAAAACGAGCTTGAAGCCTTGTTTGCCAAATTGTGCATGCTGATTGCCTCGTTTGGAGATTTTGATTTGGTGGAGTTTTGGACCCCCAATATCACCCAGTCAGCCATGAAATTGTTCAGCCAATATTTTTTGAATCCCAGCGACGCCAATTTGTTTACCAAACCCGGGGAAAATATCTCGGAAATGCGCAAAGGTCAAGGTCTTACCGGTAAAGTTTGGGAGAAAAAATCCCGGATATATTGGTCAAATGTCGGCCAACACGAGGGTTTCCTTCGCCAGGAGGAAGCCAGAAAAATGGGATTGGGTACCGTCTTGGGTATCCCACTGATCTTTGATAAAAAAGTAAACGGAGTTTTACTGATCGGTTCCAAGCTGGACAACCTTGATAAACATGCCTCTGTTTTTAAGCAACTGGAGACCTTTTTGGGCTCTGAAATCAACCGCAAAAAACTTGAAATCGATCTTACACGCCTGATAAATTCCGTACCCGAACTGGTAAGTATAGGAGATTTTGATGGAAGATTTCTACAAATCAATAAAGCGGGAATCGAAATATTAGGGTATCCCGAACATGAAATTATGTTTCAGGGATTTGAAAAATTCATTCATCCGGATGATTTGGAAATAGCCTCCAGAGAATTCTCGAAGTTGAGATCAGGAGAAAAAATTGTAAATCTAAACCTGAGATTTTTAACCAAAGCAGGGAGCATAGTATGGCTGAATTGGACTTGTAGCCCTGATCATAAAGAAGGGTTGATTTATTGTACAGCCAAAAACCTAACCGAGGAAATGAGACTCAGGGAATTGACCAAATCGGTAGAAGCTCTGGCCAGGATTGGAAGCTGGGAAATTGACTTGGAAAATAAAACCGTCTACTGGTCTGACATGGTTCACCAAATTCATGAAACAGACCCCAGTACCTTTCAGCCAACCTTTGAAAATACTCTGGATTTCTTCAGGGAAGATTTTAAGGAACTGGTATTCAACCATATCAATGAATGTTTTCTGCTGGGGGTAGACAAGGATTTTGAAGCGGTCATTGTAACCAAAAACAACAGGGAAACCTGGGTTAGAATCCAAGGAAAAGGAGAGTTTATCAATGAAAAATGCAAAAGGGTCTATGGTAGCTTACAGGATATTCATCATGCGAAAATTCTCAGCCTGAGAATCAGGGATATTTTAGACAGTATTTCTGATTCATTTTTTGCATTGGACAAAGACTGGAATTTCACCTATTTCAACTCAGAAGCCGAGAAGGTTTTTGGGCTCAAAGAACAGGAGGTGATCGGAAAACACATCCAGGAGGTTTTTCCAAAGCAGGAAAATGAGCAATTGTATGGAGTTTTTGACAAAGTCTTCCATACCAAGAATTCTGAGTCTTTTGAATATTGGGATGAAAATTTTGAGCTTTGGTATGAGGTAAATGTCTATCCCACCGATGACGGACTATCGGCTTATTTCAAAGATATCACCTTGCGAAAGATGGCGGATATCCGTCTGACCAAGGCCAATGATAGATTTATCAAAGTCACAGAGGCTACCAATGACGCTATCTGGGATTGGGATATTGTCAACAACGTCTATTTCAGATCCGAAGCCATTTCCAGATTTTTTGGGAAGCAAACCAATAAATACCTCACCCAAAATGAATTTTGGAAAGATAAATTTCATGCCGAAGACCTTCCCAAAATCAAGAAAAGCGTGCAGGAGGCTCTGGATGATCCCAATTGCCATAGATGGGAAATGGAATACCGTGTCTTAAAAGAGGACGGGGAGATAGGTTATGTATTAGACAGGGGAATCATCAGCAGAAACAGTGAGGGGCAAGCTATCCGGATGGTAGGGGCCATGACGGATTTGACCGAGCAAAAAAGAATGACCCTGCTGCTCGACGATCTCAACAAAGATCTTCTCCGATATACCCAAGAACTGGAGCGATCCAATGAGGAACTCGAGCAATTCGCTTTTGTCGCCTCCCATGACCTTCAGGAGCCATTGCGGATGATTACCAGTTTTATGGATTTGCTGAAAAGGAGGTACGAAACCCAACTTGACGATACAGCCAAGAAATATATTTTTTTCGCCACAGATGGGGCCAAAAGAATGAGGAAAATCATTTTGGATCTTTTGGATTTTTCCCGGGCAAAAAAACAACTGGAAGAATACGAAAGTGTGGATTTGAATGAGGTAGTCGCCCAGTATCTGCTCCTGAGAAGAAAATTGATTTCGGAGAAAGAAGCGACAATCCAATCTCAGAAATTGCCTGTTTTGTACACCTACAAGGCGGCAATTATCCAGGTATTTCATTGTCTCCTGGACAATGCGCTTAAATATTCCAAAGAAGAAGTTACCCCCTACATAGAAATTTCAGTTCAGGAAAAAGATGCCGAATGGAAGTTTTCCATCGCGGATAATGGAATCGGGATAGATGAAAAGTTTCATCAGAAAATATTTATCTTGTTTCAAAGGTTGCATGGACGGGATTCCCAATCCGGCACCGGAGTAGGGCTTTCTATTGCCAAAAGACATGTCGAATTGCTAGGCGGATCAATTGGACTGGATTCCTCTCCGGGGGTGGGGTCGGTATTCCATTTCACCATCCCTAAATCTAAAACTTCCTCAAAATGAATGATAAAAACCCTGCACATGTCTTGTTGGTGGAAGATAATGACGGAGATATTTTTTTGATACAGGAAGCATTTGCCGAAAGTAAATTCGATGTGGACCTTAGCATGGTCAGAAATGGCCAGGAAGCCATCGATTTTGTTTTCAAAAACAAGGAATACCAAGAGGCTAAAAGACCAGACCTTATACTTTTGGATATCAATATTCCCATTTTCAACGGACACGAAGTTCTGGCTAAAATCAAATCTGACCCCCAAATGAGAAAGATTCCGGTAATCATGTTGACCACTTCTTCCAATCAAAGGGATATTGATAAGTCTTATGGAAACAATTGCAATGCCTACATCAATAAGCCCTCTGAAATGGAAGGCTTGTTTCAGGTGGTTTTGAAGATTGAGGAATTTTGGTTGAAACTGGTCAAACTGGCCAATTGAAAACTCCATAGATTCTTGGTAACGACCAGCAGATGGGATCCCTCAGGGTTACCCCCTCAGGTTGACCCCTTCGATGTTATTTTCAAAGGAGGGGGTTGGGTCAATTCCTTTTGGGAAAAAGATTCTGCCACAGATCCTTCCTACCTGGAAAGCTCCCAAGAAAAGAGGGGGCATCCCAAAGGTTAAAATGAAAATCATGAGAGGAACTCAAATTTGGGAGAATTACAAAAGGAAAATGATTGGGATGGGATATGACACTTTTGGAAGAATATAAAAATCAAGTCAAGTGGAGAAATTGGGAGACCTATTTGGAGAA
>JAJLJS010000359.1:0-1109 GCA_033844545.1 Cyclobacteriaceae bacterium
AGCGGGCAGCGAAAAGTAAGTGCCGCGGATTTTTTAGTCAAAGAAAAAGAGATCACCCTAAATGTGAAATAGCCATGCTTAACTTATGTATTCTTGGAGGAGGATTTATCGGAAGATTTTATGCCGAATCCCTGATTGGAAGACGAGGTAAAGATCAGGTTTCTGTAGTTTATGCCAGAAAGGAAGAGACCGCAAAACGCTTTTCTAAAGATTATAAGGTTCCGGTCTGGACCACCGATATGGAAGAAGCGGTAGCCCATCCGCAGACAGATGTAGTCATCATTGCCTTGCCCAATCATGTCCATGAGGATGCTGTGATGCTATGTGTCAAGCATAAAAAGCCGGTCCTTTGCACCAAACCGTTGGGAAGAAATGCCGAAGAGGCCCTTCGAATGACTCAGGCTGTGGAGGAGTCTGGAGTTTTTGCAGGATATCTGGAAGACTTATGCTACACCCCCAAGTTTCTTAAATCTGTCAAAAGCGTGGAAGATGGAACGATTGGGAGAATTCTTTGGGCCAAATCCAGAGAGACTCATCCCGGCCCCCATTCGGATTGGTTTTGGGATATGGAGAAAGCAGGTGGAGGTGCCATTGTCGATCTGGGCTGCCATTGTGTAGAAATTTCCAGGAATTTTATCGGAAAAGATGTGCTTCCTGTGGAGGTCATGTGCTGGGCAGATACCCAGGTCAAACCCATCGAAGCGGAAGATCATGCTATTGGACTGGTCAAATACGAAAATGGAGCCATTGGTCAGTTTGAAGTTTCCTGGACCTTCCGTGGAGGCATGGACCTAAGAGATGAAGTGATGGGAACGGAAGGGACAATTTGGATCAACTCGTTTTTAAGAACCGGATTTGAAATGTTCAGCAGCGGAGCCGGTCAGGGATATGTCGCTGAAAAGGCCGAAATTTCTTCCGGATGGTTGTTTCCGGTAGGGGATGAAGCTCATGAATTGGGTTATCCCAATATGTTTATCGATATGTTTGAAGCTTTGGAAAAGGGCACCCAGCCTAGAGAAACATTTTATGATGGCTATGTGGTCAATGCCATTTTGGATGCAGCCTACAAGTCCGCCAAAACCAAACTTTGGGAGCCAGTTGAGCTTCCT
>JAJLJS010000360.1:0-8999 GCA_033844545.1 Cyclobacteriaceae bacterium
AGTGTTTCCACTACTCCCCTATTTAGAAGCTAATCGACTGGAAGCAGGTTGTGATGAAGTAGGAAGAGG
The DNA here is from genome assembly GCA_033844545.1 of Cyclobacteriaceae bacterium. GTDB lineage: Bacteria > Bacteroidota > Bacteroidia > Cytophagales > Cyclobacteriaceae > Algoriphagus. The sequence continues at coordinate 70 of JAJLJS010000360.1, forward strand.
CTGCCTAGCAGGTCCTGTGGTGGCCGCTTCGGTGATTCTTCCTGCAGATTACTCCAACCCTTGGATCAATGACTCCAAAAAGCTCAGCAAATCCAATCGGGAAGAACTAATCGAGGAGATCAAGGACAAATCTTTGGCTTGGGCTATCGCTGAGGCAAGCGTGGAGGAAATCGATCAGATCAATATTCTGAATGCCTCTTTTTTGGCAATGAAAAGGGCGGTGATGCAGCTTTCGGTTAAGCCTGAGCATTTACTCATTGATGGGAACCGATGGCGGTCTGATCTAAAGGTGCCTTTTACCTGTGTAATCAAAGGTGACGGAAAATTCGCTTCCATTGCAGCTGCGTCTATTTTGGCGAAAGTTTACCGGGATGAGTTGATGGAAAATCTAGCCCAGGAATATCCGCATTTCGGCTGGGAGAGAAATGCCGGATACCCAACTCAGGTGCATCGCGAGGGTATCGAAAAGCATGGACCAACCATTTGGCACCGAAAGAGCTTCCAATTGCTTAAATCGCAATTGGATTTGAGGTTTGAGATTTGAGATTTCAAACTTCAGCATTAAAAAAGCCTCAGAAGATTCTCCTGAGGCTTTGGTCTAGTTTAAGGGTGATTTTATTTCTTTTCGGGAATCCGCTCAAAAACCATTTTGCCGGATTTGGAAGTGGCACTGATCGGCAGCAGCACCAATTTGACAGGAGTCAATTCTACAATTTTCGCCAATCGATCCTGGTCATCTTCATGGATAATCAGGATATTTCCCTCTTGCAACTCAATTTTGGCTTCTTTTTGAACTACAGTCTGGTTTTCAAAATCTGTGAATTTCAAAATATCCCCAGATTCAAACTGATATACCGTACTCTCTAACCGATATTTAATCTTGGCATCCATATTTGCCCGCTGGGCACTGTTGGCTTTCTGGTAATCCGGAGATTTGACGATTCTTTCAATTCCGTCGAAATAGGTCAATTGCCAAGTTCCCATCAATTCGCTGTATTGGATTTGATTCCACACCATCAGCAATGGAAAAAGCAGGGTAAATACAAAGGATAAATTCATGCGGATCCTTAGGCAATTATTTTGCCAAAACTGATCAGCTCATTTCCTTCATCTCTCCCACCACCTTGGTAATTGTCTGCTTAGCGTCACCAAACAACATCAGACAGTTGGGATAGCCGAAAAGTTCATTCTCGATACCCGCATAGCCTTTGCCCATACTTCGCTTGGAGACAATGACCGTTCTGGCCTTGTCCGCATTCAAAATCGGCATCCCGTAAATCGGGCTTTGGGGATTGGTTCGTGCTGCCGGATTGACCACGTCATTCGCTCCCACTACGAAAACCAAATCTGTATTGCTGAAATCGTCATTGATTGCTTCCATTTCTATCAGCTTGTCATAGCTGATATTCGCCTCAGCCAAAAGGACATTCATGTGCCCCGGCATCCGACCCGCAACGGGATGAATGGCAAAACGGCATTCGATATTCCGCTTTTCGCACTGCTCCATCAATTCGCGGATCACATGTTGTGCCTGAGCCACAGCCATTCCGTATCCTGGCACGACAATCACCGAAGACGCCGAATCAAACAGCATGGCGGCTTCCTCCACTCCTACTTCCTTGATGACAATCTGAGGTCCGTCCTGTGCTCCGGTCGCAGCTGTTTGCCCAAATCCCCCCAACAACACATTCATCAGGGAACGGTTCATGGCCTTACACATGATCTGAGTCAGAATAAGTCCCGAGGCTCCAACCAAAGACCCTGCGACTATCAACACGTTATTGTTTAGGATAAAACCTGTGGCACAGGCCGCCATTCCGGAGTAGGAATTCAATAAGGAAATTACTACAGGCATATCCGCTCCCCCAATCGGAATCACAATCAAGACTCCAACCAGTAAGGCAATGGCCACAAGAATGGTGATGTACATCGGTTCAATTTGGAACATGTAAGTCATCACCCCTACCGCCAAGAAAGTCAGCAAAAGGGCCAGATTCAATAGATGCTGGCCGCTAAAAGTGATCGGTTGACCGGAGACTTTCCCGTTCAGCTTGAGCCAAGCCACGATCGATCCGGTAAAGGTCACCCCTCCAATCAACACGGAAGCAATGATACTGATGGAATTGACCGTGTCGATTTCAACTTGCAGGACTTCAGTCTTCAGAAAATGATCCGAAAGCGCAACCGCCAGAGAAGCCATCCCCCCAAATCCGTTGAATAGGGCTACCATTTCCGGAATTTGGGTCATTTCTACCTTTTTGGAATAATAAAGACCAATCGCTCCACCGATGAGCATGCAGGCAAACATTTCCACGAAGGACAGAATATCCAAGGTGATCAGTGTGGCGACCACCGCAATCAACATTCCGATTGCGGAAAGAAAATTTCCCTTTCGGGCATCTTTCGTTTTACTCAAAAACTTGATCCCCATCACAAACAGAATGGAGGAAATCAAATAGGCAATTTGTACGACACTGCTCATTTCTTCTTAAACATTTTAAGCATACGATCAGTCACAGCATATCCGCCCACCACATTGATGGTGGCCAGAACTAAGGCAAACATCCCCAGCCATTTGCTCATGGTGGTAAATCCCATTTCACTGGTAGCGATCAGGGCACCTACGATGGTGATTCCGGAAATCGCATTGGATCCGGACATCAGAGGAGTATGAAGGGTCGGGGGAACTTTGGAGATCAGTTCAAAGCCCAGAAAACTGGCCAGAACCAAAACATAGATCAACATCAAAAGTGCTGCGGTATCCATAGTTTTTAGGGTCTAAGGGTTAAGAATACTTTTGGTAAAGGCATGAACCAATTGCCCGTCTTGGGTGATCAGGACTCCTTTGGCTATTTCCTCTTCTGGATCAAAAATGAATCCATGCGCATTGGCCAAATGAAGCAAAAGCGTACTGATATTGGTTGCATAAAGCTGACTGGCATTGACCGGCAAAAGAGAAGGCAAATTGGACTCACCGATTATTGTGACTCCATGCTTCACTGTGGTCTCATTTTTCACAGAGATTTCACAGTTGCCGCCGGACTCCACTGCCATATCGACGATCACCGAACCCATTTTCATGGATTTGACCATGTCTTCGGTGACCAGGATCGGGGATTTTTTACCCATCACCAAGGCAGTAGTGATGACCAAATCTGCATCTTTGATTTTTTCCCGAATCAGTTGTTGTTGCTTTTCCAGATATTCTTTGGAGACCTCTTTGGCATAGCCGCCTTCTACTTGCACACCTTCAGCACCTTCTACAGTCAGGAATCTTCCGCCTAAGGATTCAACCTGCTCTTTGGTTTCTGGCCGCACATCGGTACATTCTACAATTGCTCCTAGTCTTTTTGCGGTTGCAATAGCTTGCAAACCTGCCACTCCGGCTCCGAAAATCAGGACTTTGGCAGGCGTGATGGTCCCTGAAGCCGTCATCATCAGCGGGAAAATCTTCCCAAGGTGATTGGCTCCCAACAGGACAGCTTTATATCCCGCCAAATTGGCCTGGGAAGAAAGCGCATCCATCTTTTGGGCTCGGGATATTCTTGGCACAGCATCCATGGAAAAAGACTGGATAGATTTGGCATTGAGTGCAGCTAGGATATCCGGATGCTGATAGGCATACATGAAGGAAATACAGGAGGAATTGGGTTTCATCCGGGCAATTTCATCCAACGTGACAAGATTAACCTTCAGGATAATATCTGATTCGAAGACTTTTTCCAGGGCTACTACCTCGGCTCCGGCACTTTGATAATCCTGGTCTGAAAAGTTGGAGGATTCCCCGGCACCAGACTGGATCAAAACTTCAAATTCCTTCTTTCTAAGTAATTTGACGACTTCTGGACTAAGGGCGACTCTCTTCTCAAATTCCTTGGTTTCTTTGATTACTCCTATTTTCATAAGGGGAGAGGGTACAGGGTCTGGCAAAATAATTTGATACTAAATCTCATCGAAAGTAAATTTTTATATGGTATTTAGCCATCCTGCCCTGAAATAATTAAGGAATTATTTACGAAATCGATCTTGTATTGTCTTTTTTTCAAAAAAGTGCCTTCCTCGAAAAATAAGATTCTGAAAACATTCCTTAGAATGGCAATGGGTTTAGAAAAAAACATGAAGAATCTATACCATCATCCATGTATATTTTTCTTCTTCCCTTTAAAACCCTCAGATCCTCCTTTCATCATTCTTTTAAATGGGATTTCTGGAAGATGCCATAATTTTCTACTTTACAATTCCGAATAACCTAAACACGATCAAACCATGAAAAAACCTGAGCAATCCTCCAATGGGCAAACCAGGCGGGATTTTATAAAGAATGCAGCCATCGCATCTTCATTTTTCATCGTCCCCCGACATGTCTTGGGAGGAACTGGATTCACTGCTCCTTCCGATCAATTGAATCTGGCAGCCATCGGCGCCGGAGGAAAAGGAGCCAGCGACATTGAATTGGCCTCCGTCAATGGAAGAGAACGCGTAGTCGCACTTTGCGATGTGGATTTTTCCGGTACCGCCAAACGGTCAGTGGAACGATTCCCCTCTGCCAAACTTTACGCCGATTACCGTGAAATGCTGGACAAGGAAAAAGATATTGATGCCTTGACCATTTCCACACCCGACCATGTCCACGGACCTGCCGCCAAATATGCCATGGAAAGAGGCAAGCACGTCTATGTACAAAAGCCGATGACCCACAATATCCGGGAAGCCAGAATGCTGACCGAGCTGGCCAGAAAGCAAAAAGTAGTCACTCAAATGGGGAACCAAGGCGGCTCAAACCCTTTGCTCAAATTGGTGCAGCAATGGGTCGATGAAGACCGGATCGGAGCTGTCTCCAAGGTTCAAATCTGGACCAATCGGCCGGTTTGGCCCCAGGGAGGACCATTCCCAAAACCTGAACCAAGCAGCAAGCCGGATGCCTTGGGCTGGGATCTGTGGCTGGGACCTGCCCCCGAAATCCCATACACTCCAAACCTTCATCCTTTCAACTGGAGAGGCTGGTGGGATTATGGAACCGGTGCCTTGGGCGATGTAGGATGCCACTTGATCGACATTCCTTTCCGTACTTTGGGACTCCACTATCCTACCTCTGCGGAATGTTCGGTCGGATCTGTTTACAGCCAAATGTGGACTGCTGATTACAATCCAGAAGGATGCCCAGCATCTTCTCTGATCACCATCAATTTTGCTGCGACGGAGAAAAGCAAGTCTCCCATCGAAATGACCTGGATGGATGGTGGAATCAGACCTCCACATCCGGATATCATTCCTGCCGACCATGATATCGGAGGCGCTAACTCTGCCAATGGGGTATTGATCATCGGCTCCAAAGGCATCATATCCACCAATATCAATGACTCCTCGCCTTTGATGCCAAAGCTATATTTAAATGACGGAACCGTAGAAATCGGCCCTCAAACCGAGGAGGGATTCGAACGGGAGTATGGGCATCAGAGACTTTGGGTGGATGCTTGCAAAGCTGGCTTTGGATCTTCTGAGCACAAAGGATTGACTTCCTCCTTTGACTATGCAGGTCCGATGACTGAAACAGTACTGATGGGAAATTTAGCGATTCGTAGTTATATGCTCCGAAAACCCAACAGCCGCGGGCAGATGGAATTCTATGGAAGAAAGAAACTCCTCTGGGATGGTGACAAAATGCTGATCACCAACTTTGAAGATGCCAACCAATTTGTCGGCAGGACTTACAGAACTGGATTTGAAGTATAAAAAAAGGCAGCCACTTGGCTGCCTTTTTTACTTGTTTTTTTTGATTATAGATGATTATTCTTCAGTTACATTTACATCCCATTCTTGAAACATGGATATAACTTCTGCCTGTAATTGGGAAAGATTGTTCATGTTTTTATCATCAAATGCTCCTGATACAAATCCTTGCCATAACATAAGACCTGTATGCGCATCGGAAATATTCACCAATACTGTTCCTTCTTCCACGGGAACCATTTTTTCCTTAATGGATTTTGGTCCAAAGTTTAAGTAGGTAAATCCATTGTAGGGAGTAAAGGTCCTCAATTCAGTCGGCTCTTCAATGATGATAAAATTTACCAGCATATCCGGATCCGCTTCCATATGCGCAAAACCTTTGGCCTTCATCTGAGTTTCAACAGCATCTTTCACCATTTTCCGCGTGGAAACATTATTGTAAACCAGCATTATATCTTCACTCATAAATACTTGATCGCCCGGGATTAAATCCTTATCAAAAACCCAGTCATAGGTTTTATATTCCGACCAATCCACTCCTCTGCGGTCATCCGTGTGAACAGTTTGAGATATTACCATAGGAATAAAGAGGAAATTCAACAATATAAACACAAAAGCATATTTTACTATATTTTTCATAATATTTTTAATTTTAGATTGAAAACTTGTCATACTATAATTAACGAATATAATTACATGCAGTTTCATTATTGATGAGCTAAAAAACAATATAATATAATATTTTATATATGAAATAAATATGTCATTATATATTGCAATTTAACAATATTGTAAAATTATATTTTAACCTTTTTCTATCAATTCATTTATTTATATAGACACTTTCCCAATCTTGTGGAAATTCCAATAATTTTACCCGAGGAAATAAGCCTTGACTTGAATTACAAAATATGAAAGCTCTTTTGGTCGAATCATTTCAGCAAACGCCCATCCTGACACAAGTCCCTCATCCTCAAGTTCCGGAGGACGGAATCGTATTGCAAGTGAATGCCACCGGATTATGCCGAAGTGATTGGCATGGATGGATGGGACATGATCCGGACATTGTACTTCCCCATGTTCCTGGACATGAGTTTGCCGGCGTGATTCAGGAAGTGGGCAAAAGGGTGAAAAACTGGAAAATTGGTGACCGGGTTACCGTCCCATTTGTATGCGCCTGTGGAACCTGCCAAACCTGTCAAAGCGGAAACCAGCAAATCTGTGACAACCAATTTCAACCGGGTTTTACCCATTGGGGATCATTTGCAGAATATGTGGCCGTCCATCGGGCCGAGACCAATTTGGTGAGGATTCCGGATCCGGTAAGTATGGAAGCTGCTGCCAGTTTGGGATGTAGATTTGCCACTTCCTTTCGGGGAGTGGTGGCGCAGGGAAAAGTCAGCGGTGGGGAATGGGTCGCTGTCCATGGCTGTGGAGGCGTCGGACTTTCCGCAATCATGATTGCGGCTGCCTTGGGTGCGCAGGTAATTGGCGTGGATATATCACCAGATAAGCTGGCACTCGCAAAAGCTGCGGGCGCTTCCTATTTGATCAATGCTTCCACTCATCCCGATGTCCCGGAAGCGATTTTGGAGATTACCAAGGGCGGTGCAAATGTTTCTCTTGATGCTTTGGGAAATAAAATTACTTGCCACAATTCCATTGCTTGTTTGAGGAAGCGGGGAAAACATATCCAAATCGGACTGATGGCGGGATCAGAAGCCAATCCGGCAATTCCTATGCATCTGGTGATCGCCAAGGAATTGGAAATTTTGGGAAGTCACGGAATGCAAGCCCATGCGTATCCGGCACTCATGCAGATGATTTTGGATGGAAAACTCAAACCAGAGATGTTGATCGGAAGGCATATTTCTCTGGAGGAAGCAGGTGAGGCCTTGGTTTCTTTGGATTCCTTTTTGGAAAATGGAATGCAAATGATTACCCGGTTTTAAGGAAAAAGGATTTCTTTTATTTCCAAATTCACAAAGTATATCCCCAATCAGCCTAGATACGCTAACTTCTGTTCAGTATCTCAAATGTTTGGACTAGGTAAATCCCAAATTCTTTCCTAAACTCTGCCATGAAAAAATTCAAAGATTCAGAAGTACGCTGGGGAGTTCTTGGGGTAGGAAATGTCTGTGAAGTCAAGTCCGCACCGGCCATGAGCCTCATTCCTCACAGCCAATTAGTGGCTGTGATGAGAAGGGATGCGGAAAAAGTAAAGGATTATGCCCAAAGACACGGTGTCAAAAAGTGGTTTACGGATGCCCAGGAACTGATTCAGGACCCTGAGGTCAATGCCATCTACATTGCCACACCTCCGAATGCTCATCTCGAATTGGCAAAAATGGCTGCCCAAGCCGGAAAGCCGGTGTATGTGGAAAAACCCATGGCCCGAAATTTTGAAGAATGCCAGGAAATGATTCGGGTATGTGAAACTGCCGGAGTACCCCTTTTCGTGGCCTATTATCGCCGGGCTTTACCCCATTTTGTTAAAATCAAAGAGCTTTTGGATACGGGTGCAATCGGAGAAGTCCGAACCGTCCATGTCAACCTAAAACAGGAAGTTCAGCCAGAATTAATCACCAAGCTGGAGAACAACTGGAGAGTGGTTCCAGAAATTTCCGGTGGGGGATATTTCTTTGACTTAGCTTCCCACCAATTGGATTTGCTGGATTTCTTTTTTGGGAAAATCACCCGGGCAAGTGGATTTTCTACCAACCAGGCCAAGGCTTATGCTGCAGAAGATTTGGTGGCAGGAAGTTTTGCCTTTGAGTCGGGAGTGATCGGCACTGGAAACTGGTGCTTTTCCAGCTCAAAAACTGCCGAAATTGACGAAGTCTGTATTGACGGGAATAAAGGCCAAATTCGTTTTGCCACCTTCGGAAAAGGAGAATTTATTCTTCAAAAAGACGGAGAAAAGCCCATGCACTACCAGATTGAACTTCCCAAACATATCCAGCAGCCTCTGATCCAAAGCATAGTCTCCGAACTATTGGGAACCGGCACTTGTCCAAGCCACGGGGAATCTGGTGCCAGAGCAAATTGGGTGATGGATAAATTGGTAAAAAACCAGATTTAAGTCACAGCAATAAAAGACCCTGACCGGTGCAATAGGAGTGGATGGAATTTTTTTAAAAAAAATATTCAATTTTTAAATCTTTGGTCAAACCCCAATTTAGACTCCTACCGTTTAGAAA
>JAJLJS010000361.1:0-1887 GCA_033844545.1 Cyclobacteriaceae bacterium
CAGACCGACTATACCGTCCAGATCCGTGAATTCAAAGTCAACATCCGAAGGATCAGGACGCTGACCCTTCAAGCGGTCATTGTCCAGAATGTTCCCGATAACACCGCCAAACCGAAGGAAAAACGCCCCGTACTCATCGTCGTTCGCTATGATCTCGTTCGCTCCGATGCCTACAGAGGCTGAATCCTCATCCCCTATCTCATCGTCGTTTCGAGGTCCTCTTACTACGACTTCTGCCACGTTCACCAAATTTCCACGCAACATATCTTCAAGAGTCACCACATATTCGGTTTGCACGGAAACTGATTCACCAGGAGCCAACTCTCCGACTTCCTGACTTAATCCAGTCATCGGATCAATAATCACCACTCGTCGAAGGGTAACATTCCCTGTATTAGTCGCAGTCAAGGTATACACTAAAACCTCTCCTGCCTCGCGAACAATTTCCTTATCGACTGTTTTTGTTAACTGAACAGATGGATTGTAAAGAATCGGAGTAGTTACTTCATCCGTATCAGTAGGATTATCGTCTCCTTGGTTAGGACTTTCACCTGTGGCAGTCGCCTCGTTGGTTACATTTCCTCGATCGATATCCTCCTGGGTGATTGGGTAGCTCACCTCGATGGTCTTGCTTTCTCCCGGTGCCAATGTGCCCACGTTCACCACAGTACCTGTTACGGTATCCACAACAGTCACATTGTCCAGGGTCACATTGCCCGTATTGGTCACCACGATGGTATATGGGATCTCATCCCCTGGATTTTCCAATTCCGGATTGTTGTCCGTGATCTCGACATTAATTGCTGGGTTTTGGATCGCCGTTACTACAGCTTCTGCTTGAGCAGAAACTTCAGAATTATTGGCTATTCCACTCGCAGAGGCCACATTCGGAATACTTCCTGAATCTATATCAGATTGAGTAGCTGTGTAAGAAGTCTCAAGATTTGAGGACTGACCTCCAGCCAAGGAACCAATGTTTTGGCTAAGACCTGTCAATGGGTCTACCACAGTTACATTATTCAAAGTGGCATTTCCAGTATTGGTAACGGTCAAGGTGTAAATAATCACATCACCGGCATTATCTACAGACTGCACATTTGGAGTTTTAGTCAAAGAAATTGAGCAGGTATTAAAGGTCAACGTAACTGGAGTTCTGGTCTGGCTAGAGCATCCTGTTTGAGCATTAACCGCCTCTGCAAAATAGGTTACAGAACCAGCCGAACTCAAAGTTGGGTTTGCAACTACATTTCCACCGGTTGGTGCATTGTACCAAACCACATTAAATCCTTGAGGAACTGTTGCAGTAGCAGTAAGCGTCTGTCCTTGTTCAAAGAAACAGGCAGTTTGGTTACCACCGCTTACTGGAGCGACTGGGGCAGGTAAGATAGTAAGGGTTACTGCTGTTCTTTCCAAGCTGGAGCAGGAAGAACCTACGGATTGAGCATAGTATGTTACAGAGCCTACAGTGCTAAGACTTGGATCTTCAACAACATTACCTCCTACTGCGGCATCATACCAAACAATAGTTCCCGCTGCAGCTGCACTTGCTGTTATGCTTAGCTCATCTCCTTCACAAATGGTGACATCACCATTACTCAAAGGTGGAGCAGGAGCGTCCAAAATTGAGAGAATAACTGCAGTTCTGGTTAAGCTGGCACAATTGGTCGTATTGTTTACCGCCTGTGCGTAATAGGTTACGGTACCAACTGAGTTTAGAGTAGGGTTGGCCACTACATTGCCGCCAATAGCTGCATCGTACCATACCACGCTGAATCCTTGCGGTACTGTGGCTGTCGCTGTCAAGGTTTGGATCGGATTGGTTTCACAGACCACTTGATTACCTCCACTAACTGGTGGAGCAGGAGCAGGATTAATGGTCAGGCTCAC
>JAJLJS010000362.1:0-1325 GCA_033844545.1 Cyclobacteriaceae bacterium
CTGGCTGTCCGGCGTTTACCCAAGCGGTAAACCAAAAGTCAGCGATCATTTTGATGGACTTTCGCATTTGCCTTTCTACCATTCCGTCCAGTGCGGAAGCATAAGCTTCGGTAAATTCTCGGGAATAAACCCGAACGGTGACCCGGTTTCTCTCCTCAAAACTGAACTTTTGATCCTCTGGAAAAGCCTTGGTAAGTTCCCGTTCAACAAACAATACACTGTCCACCTTGGCATGTGCCTGAGCTACAGCTTCCCAAATCGCGAGTTGGGGTCTTTCGACAAACTCTGCTTTTCCAACCCAGAAAGAATAGTTTTTGGCCAGAAGTTCAGGAACCCTGCTTTCCCAAAAACCGTGAATTCCCTCTTGCCCGGTCAGCTGACCATTGTAATTTTTGGTAGTGTGCAATGGGACATTCAAGTCACCCAGGTAATGGCCCAAATCTGCCGAAAGTCTAAGGATAGCCGCCTTGTTTTTTTGTTCAAAAGCCCTGGTAAGACTCAAAAAAGTCTGATAAGCTGACCAAGGGCCGATTCCATGGGTACGAAGGCTGTCTTCAGGGATTTTTTTAATGGCCTCAGGCCAATAAGGCGGTAGAATGCGCAGTGCGCTGTCTCCATAATGGTCCAAGTCAATGTAATGTTTTTCAGCTTCGCCTTCTACCGCATACCTTCTTCGGTCCGGATTTACAGCATTGGTTTCGATAAAGGTAATTTCTGCTTTATAGAGAACCAGCATTTCGGGAGGAAGGGAAAAGACCGCTTGTCGATTGATCAGTTCATGTGCGAAAAATCCCCAGAATTCGGGCCTTAAAAGTCCAAAAAGGAAGTAAAAAGTGTAAATAATAAAAATCTTCATTTCGGAAATTAATCAAAACAATTCTCTTTTTGGATATGAAAAAATCTATATTTGCAAGCTGTAATGGGCTATTTGCCAAATATTCCGAGTTGTCTTAGGTCCAATACACAAGGAATGTTTCAAATTCCTTTGGCAGAATTAATTATTTACAATAACTTTGCACTCCAATTCGGAATAGGGGAACGTAAAGAAGAATTTATTTAACAACTAGATATGGCAAATCATAAATCAGCTCTTAAGAGAATTCGTGCCAACGAAGCGAAGCGTTTGAGAAACAGATATCAGGCCAAGACAACCAGAACTTTCATCAAAAGACTAAAGGCTGCTACTGATAAGGTAGAGGCTTTGGAGCTGTTTAAGAAAGTTTCTTCCATGTTGGACAAGCTGGCTAAGAAGAATGTCATTCACAAAAACAACGCTAGCAACAAGAAATCAAGATTGGCCAAGTTTGTTAATGCTTTGGCTTAAT
>JAJLJS010000363.1:0-3783 GCA_033844545.1 Cyclobacteriaceae bacterium
AATAAAGTCTGCCATCCTGATTGCCCGACAGATTCGGGCAAAAATCAAGGAAAAAACAGGCTTGAATGCTTCTGCGGGGGTTTCTTATAATAAATTTTTGGCAAAGACTGCCTCAGACCTCAATAAGCCCAATGGGCAGGCGGTGATTTTACCGGAAGAAGCCGAGGCTTTTTTGGAGAAACTTCCCATTGGTAAGTTCTTTGGAATCGGCAAGGTCACCGCAGAAAAAATGCAAAAACTGGGAATCCATACCGGAAAGGATCTCAAGGAATATTCTTTACAGTTTTTGACCAAAAAATTCGGAAAATCCGGTCTACATTATTTCAACATTGTTCGGGGAATTCATCTTTCGGAGGTCCAACCCCATCGAGTCCGAAAAAGCCTGAGTGCAGAAAACACCTTTGAAAAGGATTTGGTGACGGTAGCCGAAATGGAAGAACATCTTTACCCCATTTTCCAGGAACTGGTTAGAAGAATCGAAAAAAGCGGTATCAAGGGTCGTACAATTACCCTCAAACTCAAGTATTCCGACTTTACCCAGCAAACCCGAAGCAAAACTCTGGACCAGTATCCTGAGCCGGCCCAACTCTGGGAGTTTGGAAAAGAATTATTACAACAGGAAGAAGTCCCAAAGCCGGTTCGCTTACTGGGCTTGGGGATTTCAAATTTAAATATCACCGAAGAACAGGAGCATTTTGGGGAGCAGCTTAGAATACCTTTTCCAATTAATTCACCGGGATAATTGAAGGATTTAGGATTCCTTTTTGAAAGTCCACTTTTCCATTAGATAGATTTTTCGGCAAAAATGGGTTAAACTCTAGAACATTGCGCATTCTCTCTCTTTGATCAAAAGTAAAACTGTTACGCATTCCCCCTAAAAACAAAAAATCCGTGGGTAGTACCTTTTTACCATCGCAAGCCAAGGCAAAAGAGCCAGGTAATGAGGCAAATAAGGGATCTTGTGTGTCAAGACAGAAATCAATATTGGAAATACATTGATTTGAGTTTCTGTTTTCAGAATGAAATAACCCAAAAAAATGACCTAATTCATGGGCTAGCAAATAAACATCCCAAGGATGAGTAATTCCCACATCATCCACAACCACCATATAGGGATAATTCAATTGATACCCCTGTTCATAAGTCGGCAAACCAGATAATGAGCCACCTACCAGAGGTGGATAATTGGCAAAACCTGCTGCCTGCCCATCTATTTTGGACACAAAAACATTAATGTACCGGGTAGGATCCCACATTTGATCAAAAAGAAACTGGTTGTCCTGCTGAGTGATCGGCCAATTCAGATTATTTTTAATCGAAATTCTGTTTATCCCCTTTTCCGATAAAGGTTGATTTTGGGGATCTCTCTCAGCCAGATAAAATTCAAAATTTGCCGGAACAGAACTTGGACTTCTTTTAACCTGATGTGGCTGGTATAGACCAATGGAAGAAAATTTATTGGAAAATGCATCATTAAGAAGGTTTATTTTATTCCCTACATGTTCCGGCGTGACCTGTTTGGCACTTTCAAGAATGTGAAAAACTATCGGCATTTTGACCATTGGATAGTTTTTGTCCTTTCTTGAAATAATTCTGAGCTGATTACTTTTGAACCCATAAGATTCCATGAACACCGGTAATTCCCCGGAGTCTGAAATCAAAACTTTCCGATAACCCCCTTGTGACTTTCCATTGATGAAGAGTTCTGCTTTTACATTCAATTCCTTACCGTCTTTCCCAAGAATCCGGTAATCAAAGTCATAAAGTGCCAAGCCCTGTACAGCATATTCATTGTTTGTGCTATCTGAAAATGACAGTTCAACTTTTTCGATAAAATTATATGGGTTGATCACTTGGACCAGAATAGGATTACTTGCCACATTTTTTACGTTCAATTTTAACGAAACATCCCCCTCGGGCAATTCTTCAATTTTAAAGGATGGTATGAATTGATTGTTTGCAGTAAGTAGGATAAAGTCAGGAATTTCCTCAACTGAATATTTTTTTCCATTGATTAATTCAAGATTTAATTGAAACAAATCAAAGAAGGTTGAAACATTTTCGAACTTTATGAATCGATCAGGAAAGTTATTTTTCTTTGTCAATTCAATTGATGTAACCGCATCTTGAAGCGCATACATTTCTAAGACAATTTTATCACTGATAAGATCTTTATACCCGACTTGTATTTCTTTTTGTCCTGTAGTTGGCTTTTCGAATAAATCAGCGAGGGATTGTATTTTCTTATTCACAAAAAAATCAAAATCCAAGAATTCCAAAGGAACAATTCTTTTCTCCCCCGTTTTGGATTCCAACTCCACACTAAAAAGTTCTTTCCATTTTTCAATCCCATCAGCCTCTGGAATCAAGATATTTGACTCCCCAGAATAAATCAGACGTAAGGATTTAATAGAATTTCTCCATTCCAAAACCCTTATCTTCAAAATATTACTCTTGACTTTGCTTGAATTTTCAAGTTGAACATAGAGAGAATGTTCCCGTTCCTCAGAAAGATCAATTCGCGGCTCCACTACTTTCTCTTCGTTCAAATAATAACTTATTGGGGCATTTATCCCAAAAAACACTTCTCCTTGACTTCCAAAATACCGGATTAAATGATTTATTTGTTTTTGCCTATTATCCGCTAAAAAAAGAGTATCTGTGCTGCTCAATTCGATGCGTGTAACTGATTCCTCTTTAGAAAGAGAATTGTCGCTTTGTTCATTTTCATCCATGCATGAAAGGATGATTACGGAAAAAACGAAAACTATTGAATACCAGTTTTTCATAGCTCAATCTTTTATACACCTAATACAAGCCCCTAAATTTTTTCCGTTTCCACCTGTAGTCACAATCCTGGTGGAATTATTAAAAAGTCTGATCAAATAAGATGAGTTTTGGTCCATTTCAGTGGAAGTCCAGAAAAATGCCTGTATACCTTGGGTTGATACAAAATTGCCATCGAGTTCCCTAAAGCCAGTCGAAAAGGCCGAAAAACCTGAGGAATTGGTAGCCCCAACGTTAGGTTCTGCCCAGCCTTGCAAACTTTTTAACGGACCTCCGGCTAAATCAGTACCACCCAAAAAATCTGACAATGTCCTCCACTCCTCTATTGTCGGAAGGTGCCATCCAATAGGACAAGCTGCTTTGGCCAACTCCCAAGTGTAAAGACGGCCTTCCAGTTCGCAGTTTTGGGGATTATTTTCGAAGCAGACACTTCCAGGTGCATTGAATTTCAGATTTTGAGCGAACCAAGTTTGATCTCCGATTTCAACAATGTAGTATTTGGTCCCGTCTCGTTGATCAATCATAAAATTGGCCTCATCATCAATCAGATCCAGATCCTCATCTTTAAAAGGACATGCCCAGACTAAACTTACAAGAACAAAATAAATCAACTTGTTGATTTTCATAACTTTAAAACATTAAATGAATAAAATAATCGAAAAAGATCTTAAAATGGTTTGATCTTAAGTGGGTGGTTGAAAGCTGATTTTCAATAATTATATTCCTACCTCAACCTTTAAACCACTCGATTGAATTAAAGGGAAAATGAATTACTCCTTGAAGATTATTTTAAACCGAAATCACTTTTTGATACATCGGCAGGATACTCCAGAATTTTTCGCATTATCGATTTTCCCAAATCCAGCACCGGATGCAAATAAACTATAGAGCCATACGTAGTCTTTAGCGGGATCCGCTTCATCCACACTCCAAAAACTGGCCCGGGTATTTGGAAAAAATGTATCAAAATTCCCCACAGCATCTCTAAAACTCACC
>JAJLJS010000364.1:0-19702 GCA_033844545.1 Cyclobacteriaceae bacterium
CGGGCGATTTCTTTGGCTTTTGATCCTTTGGTACCCAAGTGGACGTCAGAGATGACGATGGTTTTGAAGTGTGTTTTCACAGTTCTTGTGATTTGCTCAAAACTAACTCGGGCATGTCAATCCAATATGTTTAGGTTGTTAAGTATTTGTTTTGATTTCAGAATATTATTTGGTCAAGATGAATGGAAAGTTAAGCGTTGGGGAGTTAGGAAGTAATTGAGTTGGGGAGTGGTTTCGTTTTTCAAATGAGTTTGGAATAGGGGAATGGACAAAAAGCGGCCTGCTTCTTCGAAAATCGAACCGGGTTCTCAAGAAAATATTACAAGCGGTATTCAACCTTCCTTACCCGATTTTTAGCTTCGTACCCAGAAAAATAAACTCAAATGAGAAAAACAATACTACTAGTCGGGATGATCTTGGCCTCCGTGTCAGGGTTTTCTCAGGAGAAAGTTTATTCGGGGAATTATGAGCTTGCTTCTCGGTTTTCTCCGGAAAAATTGAAGAAAATGATCTTTTCGACCAGTGTGGATCCGCATTGGATGAAAAAATCCGATCGATTTTGGTACGAATATGAGACTACAGACGGCAAAAGCTGGTATGTGGTGGATCCTGTTCGGAAGACGAAAACCCAGCTTTTTGATAAGGACAAACTAGCCGCCGAAATCACCAAAGCGGTGAAGGATCCTTTTGACGGGCAGCATCTGAAATTGGACGATTTGAAACTGATGGAGGATGAAAATACGATCCGCTTTAAAGTCAAAAGCACGGCTGATGTATTGAAATCCGATTGGGCAGAGATCAGGGAGAAAAACAAGAATGCTAAAGACTCCATGGAAAAAAAGGTGCATACTTTTCTCTACAATATTAGCACCCAACAACTGACCGAGATCACGACCGAAAAGGATCCAAAGCGCCTTTCCTGGGCGAATATTGCCCCGGATTCCTCCCGGGTGGTGTACATGAAAAACCACAACCTATACTGGATGGACAAGGTCAATTTCCTGAAGGCGGTCAAAGATGAAAAGGATTCTACCCTCGTCGAAAACCAACTGACTAAAGACGGAGAAAAGGACTATTCTTATGGCTTTGAGGGCAGAGGGGATGATAATGTGGAGGAAGAAAAGAAAAAGGATGAGCGCAAGCGGGTAGGCGCACTTTGGAGTTCAGACAGCAAGCAGTTTATCCTGACACGCACTGACCAGCGTAGTGTGAAGGATCTTTGGGTGATCCATAATACCAAAAATCCCAGACCAACTTTGGAAACTTACAAGTATGCGATGCCGGGAGAAAAAGAACAACCAAGAACAGAGCTGTATCATTTTTCTTTCAGTACCATGGAGTTGAGGCAGTTGCCGATTGCAACCTTCAAAGATCAGACAGTTTCGCTTTGGTCCACCACACCTCCTACCAATACCCGGGATGATGATTTCCGCCCTACGATCTGGTTGGGAGATTTGAATGAGTTTTACTTTGCCTTGACTTCCCGGGATCTGAAGAAGGTGGATGTGGTCCGTTGGAATCTTGCCACAGGTCAAAAAGAAGTGGTTATTGAAGAAAGAAGCAATACCTATATCGATTTTGAAAAGCTGGAACTCGCAGGAAATGACCTGATCTGGTGGTCCGAGCGCGATGGTTGGGGACATTACTACCTCTATGGTAGGGATGGTTCTTTGAAGCGCCAACTCACCTCGGGTCCTTACCATACCGCTGGAGCTGCTCGGGTAGACATGAAAAACCGCAGACTGTTCTTTACGGCCAATGGTCGGGAAAAAGGAGAGGATCCTTACTATGAACATTTGTACAGTGTCAGCTTGGACGGGGGCCCGGTGACATTACTTAACAAGGGAGATTTCAACCACGAAATCAGCATCAATGACAGTGGAAATTTCTTCGTGGATAATTTTTCCAGGGTAAATACCACTCCAATTTCCGTGCTCTACGACCGAAATGGAGCGAAAATCATGGATTTGGAAACGGCCGATCTGAGTCAGCTTTTCGCAGCTGGTTATCAATTCCCCGAGCCTTTCAAATTCAAAGCGGATGATGGAATTACCGATCTGTATGGCGTCATGTACAAGCCTTTTGACTTTGACTCTACCCGAAAGTATCCGATTATCGAGTACGTCTACCCTGGACCTCAGACGGAAGCAGTCAACAAATCTTTTGGCAGAAGTATGGACCGAACCGACCGGTTGGCGCAGTTTGGATTTGTAGTGGTGACTTTGGGCAACCGAGGTGGCCATCCTTCCCGCTCCAAATGGTACCACAACTATGGCTACGGGGACCTGAGAGATTATGGATTGGCGGACAAAAAAGCAGCTGTTGAGCAGTTGGCTGACCGACATGAGTTTATAGACCGAAGCAAGGTCGGTATTCATGGCCACTCAGGCGGTGGATTTATGTCTACGGCTGCGATGCTCGTTTATCCGGATGTCTTCAAAGTGGCTGTTTCTTCTGCTGGAAACCATGAAAACAATATTTACAACCGCTGGTGGTCCGAAAAACACCATGGAGTGAAAGAGCAGATTTCTCCAAAAGGGGACACGACTTTTGTCTACCAAATCGAGAAAAACCCGGATTTGGCCAAAAATCTAAAAGGTCACCTGATGCTCAGTACCGGAGATGTGGACAACAACGTACATCCAGCCGGAACCATCCGAATGGCCGAAGCTTTAATCAAAGCTGGAAAGCGATTTGAGTTTGTGATTCTTCCTGGGCAGAGACACGGTTATGGGGACATGACAGAGTATTTCTTCTGGAAAATGGGTGACTATTTTGTGCGCCATCTTTTGGGGGATAATACACCGCCTCCAGTGGATATGATCGAAATGCAGCGGGATAAGCCGAAGGATAAGTGATAAATTAAAAAGTTTAAAGTTTAAAGTGACCAAGCCCGGTTTCGAAAAGAAATCGGGCTTTTTGGTTTTTTGAGATTAGAAAAAATCTAGTCGTACTTTTTGATTTGCAGGGTATAATTCACCGAGTCCTCAAATCCTCTAACCGGCATTCGGCTTTGGGGATCAGGCAATTTATAGGTAGGCATACCGACTCTAAATTTCGGGCTGGACAAAAAATCCAAATTTCTCTCTGAATATAATCTTCTGGGAAGCAAGGTAAATGAACTGTCTGATCTAGGAAATCCTGAATTTAAAGTATCCAAGCTGGGTGTTTGCAAAAATTGTCTCCCATAAAAATGGGGCACTTTCAAAGAATTTTTCAGACTATCGGCATTATTCTGGGCCAATGCCATTCCGATGGTACCTAAAAATACAAACAAAAGACTTCCAAGGATTTTCATATGCGAGCTAGTTGATTGACTTGGATGGGTTTACGTAATGAAATAAGATTAGTTATACAATATCAGAAAGAGTACCTCAATTTTTATTTTTCAACTCTAGGGAAACATTTTGTTCTTTGGAAGAAGGCTTTTTTTTCAAAAAAGAATTCCCAAAAAAGTTCTCCCTCATTTTCTCTGTAACCACCGCGTTCCCAGGAGGTAGTGTATCAAAAAGCCAATCCCAAAGAATCGTGCTAAAGCTGTATCCACATGTGGGGTACCGGGTATGGTGCAGGATATGAGCTTTTTGGATTTTGGGTAGGATATATTTACCGGCAGGATGATGGAGGATATAGTGGAGGTAATTGTAAATCAAAAACCCGATGAAAAATCCTGCCAAGATAGTAAAGGCATTTTGGACTTTCAGGGCAATTCCAAGTAAGACCATTGCCAAGAGCAATACTCCCACTCGATGAATGGGTTTTACTTTGAGGTCGTGAGGATGTTGATGATGACGTTGGTGATTAAGAATGTCAGCTTTTTTTCCTGGAATAATCAGTTCATGCATCAAAAAACGATGGATGGCATATTCCACAAAAGTCCAAGTCAGCCATCCTCCTGCCAGGAGAATTAGGAAGGAGGCAATGGGATTTTCACAAATCAATCCAAAAAAGATCACTGAGATCAAAATCAAACTAGCCTGGAAAAAACATTTCCCAAGTTCTTTTTCTGGGGCATGGAGGTAGGTTTTCATAGCAAAAGAATTTTGAAATGAAACTACCTCCAAGTCCTCTGATCTTTCTCTTTGAGAATGCCTGAAGGAAATTTTTGATTGGGTATTTTTTCTTTGAAATCAGGATGAATTTCCCGCGTTATGATTTTTTACTAATGAGATTCCAACTTCAGAGTAGGGATGAGGTTTTGGCCAAAAAAAGGGGAGGGGATTTAGTGGATATGAAGGTCTAATCCAATTACTCTGGGTCTATTTCTTTTTCAATTAGGGCCAAAATAGACTCCAGCTTAGTCAAGAGTGGGAGGTAATGCGCATCTTCTGTGGCTTGGGAAGTGAGGATGAATGTCAGGAGACGGTTTTCGAAGGAAATTGAATTCAATATTCCCAGATTGCTCTTTTGAAAATTCCCCTCGGATATCCCCAACTCTTGAGTCACCCCTGCCTGGTCTAAGATTTTTCGAATGCTGTAGCCTTCCAGATCGAAAATGGCGATGACATTTTCCCGCTGCATACTCAATTCGGATTCTTGCTGGTGGATGTCTTCCAAGATAGCCACCCAATCGGTCAGGAATTTCCTCAGTTCCGGATTGGAAAGGTCTTTCATACTTCCCGAATTGATCATTTCGAAAAGCAAGGAATTGTTGGGATTAAAGGAAATCTCATAGGCCAAAGCTTCCACAATCCATTGGGAAAACTGGCTTTCTGGGATATTTGGATCTTCAGGATCCCCCTGAATGATCTTTTTGGCATGCTCCAGGTTATTCCGGTTCACCTTGATGAGCTCCTGCAGCTTCGCCTGGCTAATCAAAAAATCCTCTTTCAGTCCTTTGAGGTAAATCTGCTCCTTGGCTCGATTTTGATTTTTCAGGTTGTTGTTATTGATGGCCAAAGCAATCAAAATTCCGATGACCAGGAGAATGACTTCCCCCAAAGCGTAAAGAAGATATTTTTGGATTTTGCCTTTGGCGATGATCTCTTTTCTGAATTTTCGGAATAGCCTGCTCATAGGTTTTGAGGATGGTCTCACTATCTAACCTAAGCCATTCCTTTTACAATGCCAGAATTTATCCCCAGAAATGCTTTTAGAAGTTATCAATCCAAACTTTTTTCAAGTCATGATTTCCTGAAAAATTATTGAATTTGTTTTTTGGGTCACTTTTTAAAGTGATGGGTATGTGGAATCTACCTCATGGGCTTCAAGAGCTTGATTTTCAGTTTAAAATATTCTTCCACTTACTTTTGGACCAGAATTTCAAAATCCTCAAACCTGGCGGTTCCATTTGTTCCAGGCATCATGATGGCAAAGGGAATCATGATTTCTGTCTTTCTGGTAAATTTTGGAAGGGTCAATTCTAGAATTTGACCATTTAAAGTCCCATTGATCGGAGTATTTTCCGTGGTCAGTACTAGTGATTCCACCGTCTGAGCTCCAGAATTTGACAGGGGTGCTTCGTAGACTCGCAATCCTATTGCCACACCCGGTCCGGTCAATCCTTCGGAATATACTCTGGTCCGGAGGGTGACCCGGGAATCCTTCGGAATATTTGGGTTGTAGATTTGTGTAAACCAGTAGCCCGTGGTAGTTGATGTTCTGTTTGGAATAGAGCTAATCACCAAGGCATTGGGAACTGAGCCTACATTTCTCTCGCCAGAAAAACTCCCCTGAGAACTTGAAAAAAACCAACCTTGATCATTATCCTTAATGGTAAAAAAAACTGGACTTTCAGAAAAATCTTTATCGTATTTGATGCATTCCTCTTCTGCGGCAAGTCTGTTAAAAAGCTCATCCAGATAATATTTTTTGTTTTCGGGAGTATCCTCATAGTAATCATACCTATGAACATTTTCATGCATTAAGGAAAGTGGTCTACCATCGCATAAGAAGGAGTTGTCATGCTGCAAATTGAGGAAAGCATGCCCGATTTCATGAAAGACGAAAATCTCTTTTTGGATTTCTGAGTAGTTGGCAAACCCACAGGAAGGTTCTTTTGAAATGAATACTTGCCTTCTACCTGTTGGCGGAAAATTTGACCAGCCATATCCGCAATATTGAATGCCATCGCCGGGTGTGATCTTGCCATCTACATATTGCATGTCCAAACCTGACATGTCCAGATTTAATCCTCTGGCTCGAGCTTCAGCTCCAAATCGGTCCTTAAATATGGACAGGGAAGGAAAGGGCTCCGGTTCTGGAATCGGATCATCTTTGGGGTCACAAGAGAAAACAATGAAAAAAAACACCAGGATGTAGAGTACATGGAAAGGTCTTAGGTTCATCGAAAGAGATTTAAAATTCCTGTTAAATTCAATTAAAAATTTAGAACGTTAAGCTGTTGAATTTAGTTTTTGTCTGGGGAAATTGGCTGATGGCAAAGGCCTTAATTCCCCTCCCAAGTCCTTTTCTCTTCCCGGATTTCCTCTCTGAGAATTGAATTCACATCCCCTTTTGCCCCTTGCAAAAGATAAACTCGGGTCCCTGCTTCCCGGGCCAAAGGATGGGAGACTTGCCCGATTTCGAGGTAAGAATCAAAGAATCCAATTTCCCGTTCGGTCAAGGGCTCTTCTTTCACTCTCACCAGAATCAGATGCCGCACTGGCTCTTTGAGATCAAACCAATACAAATAATCTGCATTCATCGTGAATGCTTCCAGTCCAGGGGTTTTGGAGTAGAAATTGATCGCGCCTGCCTCTCCATAATTTCCGCACAGCACCAAAATCCTCCCCGGTTCGGTGACTTTGGCTACGGCTTGATCTACCAAAGCGCCCATCTCACTCCAACCCAGCATATCTGCAAAATCCTGAGGCAATGGATATTCCTTTCCATCTTCCCACCGGTTTAGTCCGAGTTTGGCATAATTAGGAGGGGAGACCAGGACCTTTTCCGGTCCAACTGTAGGATGAATCAGGCTGAAAGCTGGCAAGAAAAGAAGAAGAGGCAGGACTAATGCCACCGGACGGAGTTTGTTTGCCCAGCCGGTTAGGCTCAGCTTTTCCAATCCGAAAGCCGCCAAACCCAAAAGTGCAGGATAAAGCCCTAGCGCATAATAGCCTTTGGCCTGGAAAAAGGCCAGAATAGCCAAGGTCAAAATCGAGGTAAGAAGAATCCATCGATAAGGTCTTCCCCAATCGGAAAACCAAACGGCAATCCAAGCGGGTAGGACCAAGAGTAGGGAGGGATAAATGAACAATGCTTGCTCCATCAAAAAACCAACTGCGCTATTGTTGACCAGTTGATAATGCTGTAGTAAGCGCATGTGGGTCAACACGGGAAATCCATGGAAGACTTGCCAGATCAGGTTGGGGAGAAAAAGCAGGAAAGCCAAGGCTAGACCTCCATAAAAGTGCTTATTGGCAAAAAGCTTGGTCTTAAGCAAGAGGAGTGAAATCATCATTCCTAAGCCCACAAAGGCGATGGAGTATTTGTTGAGCATTCCCAAGCCAAAAGCCATACCCAGCAAATAGAGCCATTTGGGGTTTGGATTCTGATCCCATCGAATTAGGCTGTAAAAAGCCAAAGTCCAAAGAAGGATATCCGCCGCATTGGGCTGATAAAGAATATTGACCCGGATCATGGCCGAGCAAAGAAGGAAAACGGCAGACAGGCTTTGGGCAAAAATCCTTCCGCCAAGACTCTTGACCATATCCCAGACGAGGACGAGAGTCAAAACACCATAAAAAGCTGGGAAAAATCGTACCCAAAACTCTCCACCTCCCAGCCAATGGATCAGGACAGAATTCCAAGAAATCAATGGAGGTACCGACAAATAGCCAAATGCCAGATGCTTGGCCTGGTCCAAATGCAGAAACTCATCCCGTTGCAAGTCGTAATCCGGGTGAACCGCCAGGTATTGGAGTGCCATCTTGGCAAGGATAAAGATGGCCAGAAGCAAAGACTCTTTTTTCATTCGAAAGAAAATGTTTAGCGGTCTAGAGATTGGGAGGATTTAGGAAGGCTTGGCATCCAGCCGACTTGATCCAAAATCACCACTCCTTTTTCCGATTGATCAAAAATGAAGCGGATTTGATGGAGAGCTTGGATTTGGAATTGGGGATTTTGGCGGGCATATTTTTCCAATTCAAAAGGAAAAATCTGGAAGATGCTTTCTGATTCATCCTTTTTGTCCAAAAACTGGATTTTCATCACTCTAGACTGAATTAACCGCTGCAAATGAGAAAACTCACTCAAAAGAAATGAAATTCGCTCCCCTTCTGAATCGATCAACTCCAGAGTGAGATCGTATGGGGGTAAGGGCTTTTCTTCTTTCTCCTCCTCTTCCGGTCTTTCATCCTTTATATCATCCTCTTCTTCAGGCTCCTCCAATTGATTTTTAGGGTCGTTTTTGACCCATTTGCCACTGCTTTTGGGATTGGAACTTTCATCGGATTCTGCCAGAGAAAAAATCAAAACCGAACTGGAATCCGGTCGGAAGCTATCCGGCCCCAAAGTCAAGGTAAAGCTGGCCCGGATGGAATCCGGTAAAAACGGCTTTTGATCTGCCTCCCAATTCAGGCTGTCCTTTCCAAATTCTTCGTAATTCCAACCTAAGAAAACTGCCCGTGTACCTTTCAAACCATATTTGGGGGTGACTTCTCCTTCTCTCCATACACTCAGATTTTCCCCTTGGGCTTTTCCTCCATCAGAAATAGTCAACACGTCAAAATCCTCATCAAACCCAGCCCAAAACTTGCTTCTAGAATCCTCGAATTGGCTCAAGTAAATGGTTTGGGGTAGCCAATTGCGTCCTTTTCTTGCATCCAAAAATAGGGGTAGGTACTCGAGCTTCTGGTTGAGAGTGGCTTCCAGAAAAGCACTGATGTACACCTGGGCGAAGGTTTCCTGATCTTTTGGGTCCATGAGTTGACCCCGATTAAGGATTCCGGAAAAAGTGCCCAGCATGTCATTGTCTCCCCAGCTGGAATTAAACTGCCCGTGGTTGGCATTGGCTAGATATACCGTGGATTTGAAACGGTAAAGTGAATCGCTAAAAGAAATCCGCTCGTATTGCTTTGCTCCCTCGAAGGATTCCACATCCGAATCCTGGGCACCATGGATTGCTAAATAGCTGACATCCCTAAACTTTGTCAGACTGCCCCCGGGCTTGTATTGTCCATCCACAGGAGCGATGGCGATGACCGATTGAATTCCAAAATGATAGCCCAAAGGTATACTTGCATCATCCGGGTAGACGTCCAATTGATTGAGCATGGCCGCATGACCTACTGATTCCCCTCCACGGGAATGCCCGATCAGCGCCAATTTATCCATGTCCACCTGGCCAAAAAGTTCATGGGTAGCATCCTGATTCCAGTTTTTCCACTGCCGAAGATGCTCCAAAAGCATCCAGCCCCGGGCGTCATTCTCCTTTTCCAATCCCTGGGGAAAATCAGACCAGGATCCGTTGAGGAAGTTTTCATCTACAGATACAAAAATAAATCCCCGGGAAGCCATCAATTCTCCCAGATATTCATAGCCCGGATCGGAATAGTCCTGCATGGGATGATTGCCATGTACGATCAAAACCAGAGGAAAAGGGCCCTTTCCTTTTGGCTTCCAAACCCGTCCGTTCAAGGGTAACTCCCGGTAGTCAAAACCCCATTTCCAGGTCCGGTACTTTCCGGACCAGCCTTCCCATCGGTCCAGGAATGGGGTTCCGTCTACAGATTCTGTCGAAAACTTGACTCCTCCGGCAAATTCCTCCCTCCGCTTGTCATTTCCAGAGCCATAAGTAAAATATTCCACTTCGAAGGCACCGGGACTGGCCGGAGATTCTATTTCCAAGGGAGTGATTTTATCTGCTGAAAGTTGGGCAGCGTTGATCTGCTCCTCCATCTCTAAGCCTCGAATGGAGAGAAAGTAGAGAAAAACACCAGCTCCGGCCAAGCCTAAAATCAGTCCCAATAGGGCTACGGCTTTCTTGGGCAGGCTTAATTTTACAAAGTGATCCGGTTGTAAAATCCATATCCCTGCACCCAAGAGTGAAAAAAACAGCATCATAAATGCAGGAATCCTAGGGTCTTCCAGTCGCATCAAAAAAAGCAGAGGAATGGAGATCAAAAGTGCGATTTTATAAGGCTTGGGGATTTCGACATATTTTTTGATCAGCCAATTTCCGAGGTAGCTGAGCAAAACACTCCCGAGCACAATCAGCACACCCAAAACCAATATCCAAGGGTCGCTATAGTTGACGGACATTCCGAGGAGTTCGATTGCAAAGAATAAAACCGAACCGAACAAAAGCCCATAGGCCGCTCCTTTGATGGAGTTGTTTCCGGGTTTTATTTTTTCAAAAAAATTGGAAATCCAATTTTTGAGTCTGAGAAAGATCGTTTTGGGAGACATTAAAAAGAGGGTTTATCTCAAAAAATAAGGAATTTTCGATAGAATTCCTTTTTAATAATTTTTCCTCCATCGGGTTTTCCTTTTTCTGAAAAGACATGAAAGGAATGACCTTTTGGATTTTAATGCCCTCTGTTTTTTTAGATCTTCAATTTTTCCTTTTCCACAAAAGTTAATTTCCGATAGGAGAGCGTGCTCAGGATGGACACGACTAGCAAAATTCCTAAAGCCCAAAATACCCAAAGTGGCACAGGCACTGGATCCCCTTTAGCATAGGAATGAAGCCCCGATAGGTAGTAGTTTACGCCAAAAGAGGTCATTAGGATAGACGAAAAAGCCCACAAGCTTGTCAAGTCAAAAACCAATGCGGAGCGGGTGGCTGGCACCAATCTCAAGTGGAGGACGATGGCATAAATCACAACGGAAATCAATGCCCATGTCTCCTTAGGATCCCATGCCCAATACCTTCCCCAGCTTTCGTTAGCCCAGACTCCGCCAAGGAAAGTGCCTATGGTCAGTAAAAAAAGACCAAGGGTCATGGATAGCTCATTGACTGCGATGAGTTCTTTTTGAGCTTTCCACCAAGTAGGTTGGGGGTCTTTAGGTTTGAAAATCAGGAAGAATAAGCACAAAAGCCCGATGATCGCAGACAAGGCCAAGGGGGCATAGCCGCTCACTATGATGGCGACATGAATTTTCAGCCAATACGAGTTCAGCACAGGCATGAGATTGGTGATTTCCGGATTGAGCCAATCCAAGAAACTGACAAACAATAATGTTCCTGAAAACAACAAGGCCAAAGGAATTGTGAATTTGGATTTGGTGGAAAAGACCAAACCAAATAGCAATACACCCCAAGCCACAAATACCAACATTTCAAATCCATCACTCCAGGGAGGATGCTTGGCTATAAACCAGCGCAATCCCAAATGAAAGGTAAAGGTCAGCCAACCAGCCCAAGTCAGCAGCGTACCCACTCGGATCATTTTTTCAAGAATTTTACTGTCTCTGAACAGCTGGAGGATTCCAAGCACCAGTATCAAAAGGCCCAGAATCCAAAAGACTCCAAAAAGCCTGTTTCCCAAATTGATTTTGGTATAAAGCAGCTCGGCATCAATCAGAATCTGGTCTGGATATACTTCCTCCCCGGCTTTTCTCTGATAGAGGTCAATGTAACTAAGCGTTTCATTTGCCTGACTCCAATCCCCTGATTCCAATCCCTCCATCAGCGCCTGCAGGTACATGGAACCAATGTTTTTAACAAATATTCCGTCTTCCTCCTCAAACCCTTCATTAAATTGCTGAGCGGTAAACCAAGTCTGATTGTCATCAAGGCGGTTGGGGTATATCTTCAAAAAATCTCCAATAAGTACCCCGTAGAAAATATTAAATCGCTCGTCTACTTTCAGGAGTTCGTTGTGCCCTTCTGTCCGCTGGGAAGGCTTCAGCTGATTGACTTCTTCTACCTGAGCGGATAAAAGGTAAGCTCCTTCTTCTCCCACCAGATCGGCAAAACTGATAAAGGGGCTAGGGCTTTTGCCCAGGACTTCAAAGATCTCAAAGGATTTTTGGGCATCAATTTTCAAAATTGGGATCTTGGTCCAAGTTTCGGGATCAAGTTGGGCGGCAAGCAGGAATTGTTCGGAATTCAGAATGATTTGCCCTTCATCTTGGTCTATTTTAAGTTGCGATTTTCCATGTATTTTTCTCAGAATCTCGTGGGCTAAAGTATTTAAGGGTTTCATTCTTCCGTCCAAATCCTGCACGATCAGCCTTCCATAGGCAGATGCCTGTTCTTCGGGAATCAGGTGGATTTTAGGGATCTCCTGAGCAAAGGCAGCGGGATGCATTCCCAAAAAAAGGAATAATACCAAAATAGGGGCATTCAATTTTCCCAGCTTAATCAAAAGGCTTTGGAATCGGCTCCCTTTGGCAAGGAGCGTCCAGACCATCCCTAGTGATAACAGAAAATAACCCAAATAGGTCATATAGGTGCCTGGGCGGTCTTGATTGATGGAGAGGACAGTGCCTAGCTCATCAGAGTCGTAGGAGGATTGATAAAACCGGTATCCACGATAGTCTAGGACATTGTTCATAAATATCCGAAAGGGCCAAGGATCTACCTCCCCGTCCAAAATCATCACTTCACTGGCATAGCTGGATGGGCTGGTAGAGCCTGGATAGCGCTCCAGCTGGAAGTCATTTAGGTGGAGGGAAAAGGGTAGGGTTTGGGCCTTGGGGCCATAGGTAAATTGGTAGGTTTTATTTTTGTATTCAAATTCTATCCAATCAGGGTTCCTGTTGACTTTTAGAAAGTATCCTTCTTGAAGAAGCTTTTCTGACTCATCCAAAATGGAGATTTTCACTCCATCCAAAAGGTTTTTAGCGAGTTTTTCATCTGTTTCTGTTTCTAGTACTTTTCTGACGTCTTCTTGGATGGAGCGTACCACTAGTGCACCATCTTCCCATTGGTACAAGGTGCGGATTTTGAGATTTGCTATTTCTCCGGAATCCAGTGACCCCATATTTTGGGTTGCCATGTCCATCGATTGCATGTCAAAGGAGGCCTTTATTGCCCAAGAGGAGTCGGTTGGGAAAATTTGAAGCTGGGCAGTGGATTGGGGAGCCGTACTCAAGAGCAAAGATCCCTGTTGGAGGTATTGGCCTTTTTTAAGCGTAAAATCCTGTCGATTCCCATTTTGAAGTAGGGATAGGTCAAAGTAGGTCTCTTTACCTGGTGCAAAGGAAATTTTGGCACCCTGAAAATACTCTTCGGCTCGGAAGACTAACCGTTCACCGTTTAATTCCACCGGAAATTCCTCTATTTCGAACACCTTCGGAGTAAACTCTTGAGGTGTCTCGGAAAAGTTACCAGAAAGGTCCCGGATCTGAAGGTAATTTTCTGCTGAGAAAAAGGTGTTTTGGGTCTGTCCTTCCCGAATATGAATGACACCTTCCTTGCTGAAATACCTGGTCACACCTGCCCCCAGAATAATTAGAACAAAGGCTAAATGGAATAAGCCAACTGCAAACTTTTCCTTGGAGAGCAGGCGGTACTTATTGACATGGCCTAAAAAATTCAAAGCCAACCAGCCCATACAAAGCTCAAACCACCAAGCTTCGTAAACCAAATTTCTGGCCACAAGAGTCCCATAGTCATTTTCTATAAAAGTGGCCACTCCCATAGAAATGGCCAAGATCAAAAGTAGGATTAAGCTGGTTTTGGTAGAAAAAAGAAACTTCATTCAGAACTGGAAATTATTGAAGTACTCCGATAAACTTGGCTTTAGAGGTGGGTCTAAAAACCACCATCAAATAAGCCCAATTTTGCTGATTCTGCAACTGTCCCACTTGTAGGGACCTCATGGTATCGGAAAGAAAGTATTGACTATATCCCCCTTGGATCGAAACAGCTTCCTGAAGGATCCAACCAAAGGTAAAGTCCAATTCCGACCCTAGGTTTTTGCTTTTTTCGGAAATTCCGGTTTCAGTAGGGAGGATAGTTTCTGCATAAGCTGAAAAGGAATGCCAATCGGTCTGGACCCAAATCTTCGGGCTAAATTCGTATCTGCTTCGAATAAATAGGTCTTTCAGACCTACTGAGTTTTCCCAGGTATTGCCCACAAAAAACCAATCGATGTATCCATTATAAAGGTGGTTGGTTCCATATTGGAGGGTGAAGGAATTGTTTCTTTCACTTCCTGAGGCATTCGTTCCGCTGATTAGTTCATATCCGGCCGTGGCTCTCCACCTTTTTCCATCTTCTCTAGCCATCAGTGCCTGGCTTATTTGCCCGCTTGCATTGAAGGCTGAAACTTTTTTGCCTGCTACATCCTTTCCAAATTGAGAATAAAAGTACCCGCTGAGAGTGGTGTTTTTGATGGTTGTTTTCAAGGAAGGGATTCCCAAAGTCTGTCTAAAGCGCACTCCTTGGTCCGTAACAACGCCATTGGCATCCTTAGTAGTCCATTGTCTGCCTTCATTCCAAAACAAAAGGGAGAAGTCCACTTTACCCAAGACATTTTCGTAGCGAATCAGTTGGGCAGTCCTGTATTGGTTGGGTATGGTATATAGGTTTCCGCTTAGCTTTTGCGAATCCTGATTGAACCCTCCTCCCATGTGAAGTTTCATTTTTTCTTTTTCGTATTTCACCAGGGCAAAGTCATGAGACCTAGCTTGTAAAGCCCAATCAAGATTTCCCAAAAAGCGGAAATTATCGTAGTTCAATTCCTGTCGACCCAGTTTGATTTTCCATCGTTCACCCACACTTACTTCTCCCCATGCTTCATGGAGGGAAAGAAAGTCGTCCGAAATATTGGCTTGGGGGGTGCTTCCCCAAGTTCTGACATCTTGGACGCTCATGTAGAAAGTGAATTGGTCCATCTTGTATCCTGCCTGTAATCGGGCCCTGTGGGCAATAAAACCTGCTGGATCCATACCTTCTGCGATGGGAAGATTGTATCCGTTTCTGTATTCGCTTCGAACTAGAATCTGTCCGTCTACTGTAAATTGGGCAAAAGATTTCAAGGGGACTAGCAGGCTGAGGACCGCCAGTCCAACAAGGGTAACATTAGATTTCATCGGATGAAGAGTTAGTTGCTACTGATGGTTTTTATAGATTTCTGACTTTCTCGAGCTTTTCCTTCCTTGAGCCACTGAGGGACTACTTGATCCAAAAAGGTCTGTTTGGCAGACTTTTCTTTGGGGATATCCAATCCGATGTAGGCTTGAAGAGTTTCTTTGCTCGAGAAATCCGGCATTGGGACAGGTTGTGTGTAACCCAAACTGGCTAACAATCTGGTGATTTCTATTCTGGTTTCCTGAATTAGATCGGTGGCTGATGTCACGATTCTGCTGGTCTCCAAGGGTGCATGAAAAGCGGCTCCATGTGAAGCTACTGAATAGTCCCACCTCCATTGGGCATGCCTGATACCTTGCTGTATGGCAGCTAGTTGTGTTTCATTTGCTCCCAATTCAATAGCCTTGGCAGTTTCGATATGAGCCATGGCGATCAGTCTTTGCAATTTGGTCGTTCCCTCCTTGATTTTTCGCTGTCTCTCATAGACATCTGTCACTAAATCTTCCACCTTTTCCCGATGGCAGACAAAGCAGGAGTTTTCGACATTGGCTAGGGGAGAGCCGATGTGGTGATTGGTGAACTTTTGTCCTCCTTCGGTTTGGTATGGCATGTGGCAGTCAGCACAGCTTACCCCACGTTTGGCGTGAACACCCATTTGATATATTTCATAGTCTGGGTGTTGGGCTTTGAGCATCGGAGTCTTACTCAGAGGGTGGGTCCAGTCTGAAAACTGGGCCTCGTCGTAATATTTCTCCACATTTTCCACATCCATCCCGTCTTTCCATGGGAAAGTCAGGTACTGTGCATTTTCCAAGCCTGGCTTTTTCTTATCAAAATAATATTCGACGTGACATTGAGCGCATACTAGGGAGCGCATTTCCTGATGAGAAGCCTGATTGATATCCTTGCCCATGGCCTCAAAAGCCTCGATCAATGCTGGGCGGGTAATTGTCAGCTTCATGGTCTCTGGATTATGACAGTCGGCACAGCCGATCGGATTGATCACTTGGGAGCCAAAGTCTGACCATTTATGGCTGTAGAATTCCGAAACCCCAATTTCACTCATCAGTCTTGGAACGTCTGTACTTTTGCAAGTCCAGCAAGTGGAGGGCATGGGGCCTTCTCCCGGAGCCATGGGGGCACCTGTTCTGAGGGTTTTGTTAATGTCATCTACTGCCCAGAAATGCCCTTTGGGAGCATTATAATCCTTACTAAATCCATATCCAGCCCAGAGGATAACCAATTCAGGATCAGATTCCAGCATGTCCTTATGCCCAGAAGTGCCAAACATACTATGGAAGGTGGTGTCTTGAGTCTTTTGGTAGGATTGGTATTGTCTGGGATAATTGAGCCCCCAGACCGAATCCCGGGGTTCAATGCCTTCCAGTTGAACTTTGGGCTGGTAGGCATACTTTGCCTCGGACTTTCTTTCAAAAATATTGACAGCCAGCAAGCCCAAAAGGAAGGCAGCCGCTGCAGTTACAAGAAAAAGGATCCAGTTCTTCATATTAGTTGGGTTTGGATTTCTGGGATTTCATAGTTTCTTTCAGCCAGCCGGGGATGACAGAGAGGTCCGAGGAACTATATTCTTTGATGGGTTCTATTTGAGCTCCGACCGAGGAGAGGCTTCGGACCCGCCCATGCGGTACATCCCGATGACATTCCCAGCAGGTTCTGTCGGTTCGGTTGGCGGTGTGATCTGCTACAAAGGCATCCATCTTGGCATCGGTTACCTGGTCCTGATGGCATCGGACACAATTGGCCTGAATGACTTCGATGGAGGGTTGTCGGGCTCGGATTACTTGAGGTTCTGCCCGCATAGTAAAGACAGTGGCGTGATACAGTCCGTCTTTGGCTTTGAAGAAATACTTGTTGGCAATGTTGTTATGGGGTACGTGGCAGTCGTTGCAGCTGGCTACTTCCCTATGAGAGCTGTGAGTCCAAGTAATGTATTGGGGCTGCATGATATGGCAATTGACACAGGCTTGGGGATCTTCAGAGAGATAAGAGGAAGCGTTCGAAAAATCAAGCAAAAAGAATCCAAGCCCTACTATTATTGCCACTACAAAAGTTGCAATAGGCCTCCATTTCCTGGGTGGAACCAGACTTTTTTCGAATAGGAATCGCTTAAATCGCTGAGAAAGTGCCAATTGATTTAAATATGATTAAAAATAGTCCATCAGGTTCAGGAAGATTATGACTAAAGTCAGTTTGGGAAAAAAATAGAAGGTTTTCTACCGTATTTTCAATTTTCTTTCATCAGACTCCCAGGCTGAGTATACTCGAGGCATTTGTATTTAGATTTTTCAGTTCACAGATAGAACAGATTATTAAAAGAAACTTTCTCGGCCTTATTCAGCTTTCTGATTTTTCTCTCCTACCTATTGCCAACTGATCTACCCATTAAAAATCAACTTAAAGGTAGTCCCTTCTCCCATGGTGGAGCGGACTTGGATATTTCCTTTGTGCCGGCGCATGATCTGTTTGGAAAGGGATAGCCCAATGCCCGAGCCTTTCTTTTTGGTGGTGAAAAATGGAATGAAAATTTTGCTCAAAGCTTCTTCTTCAATGCCTTTGCCGGTATCACAGACCTCCAGAATGATTTTTCCGGCTTCATCGATATAGGCTTTGAGGGTGATGATTTTTTCATCTGCATCCTCCAAGGCCTGAATGGCATTTTGAAGAAGATTGATTAACACCTGTTCGATCTGGTTTTGATCTCCAAACAAGATCAATTCCTTGGGATTCAGTTCTTTTTTGAGGGTGATCTGCTGACTTTCCAGTTGGTTTTGCAGTAAAATTTCCAGCTGATCAAAGAGCTTGGCAATGCCAATGCTGCTGAATTTTGGTGCAGGAATATGGGCCAAACTTCGAAAATCCGAAACAAAGCCAATCAGACCTTCGCTTCGCTTTTCGATGGTACTGATTCCCATAAGACAATCTTCCATGTCCTCAGGAAGAAGGGGTTCTTTATGATCTATTTTATACTCCAGTTCACCTTTGAGGGTGCCTGCCAGAGAAGAGATCGGTGCAATGGAGTTCATGATCTCGTGGGTCAGAATCTTGACGAGATTTTGCCAAGCTTCCATTTCCTTTTCTTCCAGTTCAGATTGGATGTTTTGAAGGGAGACAAGTTTGAATTTTTCCCCCCGCATCAATAATTCGATGACATAGACCGAAAGCTGCATGATTCCATCCGGATGGGCGATTTTGATCAGTTCACTGCCACCGGTGCGGAGATTTTGGATCGCAAGGTGCAGCTCTTTGTTGATGCTTTCGATTTCTGCGATATTTTTCAGCTCGTCCACATTGAGGATGCGCTTGGCGGCGACGTTGAGAATTTGAATTTCACCGTTTTCTCCGAAGGTGATCAAGCCAATACTCAGATGCTTGAATACCGATCGGAAATACTGATAATTCGCTTCCTTTTCGGCCTGATCCTCTTTCAGCTTAGCCAAAATCGCATTGAATTCGATATGGAGGTCATCCGTCTCCGTTCCGTCAAATTTTACGGGATAAAGTTGGGAGTATTTGTCCTGCTTGATGTTGTCCAGGAAGATTCGGACTTTTTTGAAGGAACTCTCAGAATACCTCAGTAAAAACACAATCTGGACGACCACCAAAATCAGAAAAAGGGAAGTCATAAAAACTCCCCAAGTATCCAAAATGGCGTAAGCCAGCAAAAACAGCGAGGCGGATACCAGGGCGATTCTGCCCAATAAGCCAACTCTATAGTCCATACTTTTCTAGTCTTCTGTACAAGGAGGCTCGGGTTAAGCCCAGTTCCTTGGCAGCTTTGGAAATATTCCCCCCATTTTTGTCAATGGCTCTTTGGATAGTGGATCGCTCCATATCATCCAGATTGAGTGTGGCCGAAGCCTGGACTTTTTCGGAAGCCGGTTTGGCAGAAAGGAAAAAGAAATCTCTTGAATCCAATTGATCCCCCTCGGCCATGATGATGGCCCGCTCGATAGCATGCTGCAATTCCCGGATATTTCCTGGCCAAGGATAACGCTGAAGGAGTTCCATGGCTGCAGGAGTAAATCCGCTGAAATTCTTTCGATACTTTTGGGAATACTGCTTCAGGAAGTGGTTGGAAAGCTGGGGGATGTCATCATGCCGTTCACGAAGTGGAGGTAAGAAAATCTCAACGGTATTGATCCGATAGAGTAAATCTTGACGGAAAGTATGCTCCTGCACCATCTCATGGACGTGCATATTGGTTGCACAGATCAGTCGGATATCCACGGGAATGGCTTTGTTGGTGCCGATTCGAGTTACCTCGCGCTTTTGGAGCACAGTCAGCAATTTGGACTGCAATGGCATAGAGAGGTTTCCGATTTCATCCAGGAAAAGGGTTCCTTTGTCCGCTACTTCAAACCGGCCCGCCCGGTCATCTTTGGCGTCGGTGAAAGCTCCCCGCTTATGCCCAAATAACTCCGACTCGAAAAGCGTCTCTGTAATTGCTCCCATATCCACTCCCACAAAGATTTCATCTTTTCGCAAGGAGCGCTCGTGAATGGCCCGGGCGATCAATTCCTTCCCTGTTCCGTTTTCTCCTAAAATCAGGACATTCGCATCCGTTTGGGCTACTTTGTCGATGATGGAAAAGATATTCTTCATGGAAGCAGAGCTCCCGATGATATCCGCATAAGGCTTTTTAAGATCTGTTTGAAGGGCTTTCTGCTTCTTTTGAAGCTTGTCTACTTCGTTGTAGCTTTCTTTTAGCTTGATGGCGGAATGGAGCGTAGCCAGAAGTTTTTCATTCTGCCAAGG
>JAJLJS010000365.1:0-2937 GCA_033844545.1 Cyclobacteriaceae bacterium
TTCGACGCCAACTTGGTCAAGATCACCAATGATGAAGAGGCCAATCGCTTGCTGACGAGGGAGTATCGAAGTGGATGGGAGGTTTAGAAAAGCTAAAGGCTAAAGTGAGAAGTCTGAAAAGTAGGCAGTATTCAGTGAACAGTTTGTAGTATTGTCCCAAGACCACAAAGCAATCTCCCTCAAATTCATTAACTTAGAACATCATAACCATTAACCCAATCCCCCATGACCAATCGTAGAACTTTCCTCAAAACCTCCGGCCTGGCTGC
Source organism: Cyclobacteriaceae bacterium (assembly GCA_033844545.1). Taxonomy (GTDB): domain Bacteria; phylum Bacteroidota; class Bacteroidia; order Cytophagales; family Cyclobacteriaceae; genus Algoriphagus. The sequence continues at coordinate 270 of JAJLJS010000365.1, forward strand.
AGCTGCCCTTGGGCTCGGACTTCCTGATTTTGCTATGTCCAAAACCAAAGCCGATCCGATTTTTAAAATCTCTTTGGCGCAGTGGTCTGTCAATCCTTTGCTTTTTGGTGGAAAAATGGACAATCTGGATTTTGCCATTGAAGCCAAGAAACACAATTTCGATGCAGTAGAATACGTCAACCAATTTTTCAAGGATAAAGCCCAAGACAAGGCTTACCTCCAAGAAATGAAGACAAGATCCGATGGTGAAGGAGTAACCAACGTACTCATCATGGTCGATGGAGAAGGACAATTGGGAGCAGCCACATCCGAAGAAAGAAGACAAACCGTGGAAAATCACAAGAAGTGGGTAGAGGCAGCTAAATTCCTGGGCTGCCATTCCATCCGGGTGAATGCCTACACTGCGGTACCATTTAGCCAGGATCCCAAATTGGAAAAGGAAGCAATTGATGTTTGCAGTTCTACCTTGAGGAGAATTTGTGAATTTGCAAATGACTTTGATATTAATGTCATCATCGAAAACCACGGAGGCTACTCTTCCAACGGCAAGTGGCTGGCCGAACTCATCAAGCAAACTGCCCATCGCCGGGCAGGAACCTTGCCTGATTTTGGCAACTTCGTCATGAAGCGCGATGGAGAAAAAATTCTAAGCTACGATTCCTATCGGGGAGTAGACGAATTAATGCCTCTGGCAAAAGGAGTGAGTCTGAAGCCCAAAGTGTGGGATGATCAAGGAAAAGAGCATCAACTGGATTACGAACGGATGATGAAGATCGTGGTGGCCCACAACTACCATGGTTACGTGGGAGTAGAACATGGAGAAAAAGGTCGGGAATGGGAAACCATCGAAGAGGTTCGGGTCAATCTGGATCAAGTCCGAAGGACCTTGGAAAATGCCGGGTAAAACATAAGACCATCCCGAGCTTTTCAAATTGCCCCAAATAAGCCTATCTCTTTTTGGGGCAATTTTTTATTATTGTTTATCCTAAACCATTTTATCATGCGCCGACTTGTCCTCTCTCTCCTCCTTTTCAGCATTTTTACAAACCCTTCCTTTTCTCAGAAAAAGCCGGATGTATTCAAAACCTTGGATACCGAGCTCGAAAAAGCCCGCGTTGCACTGAAAACTCCTGGTTTTGCGGTAGCCATCGTCCAAAAAGACAAAATCGTATATGCCAAGGGATTTGGCTATAAGGATGTGGAAAATCAAGTTCCGGTGACAGAAAACACGCTTTTTGCCATCGGCTCCTCTTCCAAGGCATTTACCTCAGCAGTCTTGGGTGTACTGAGAAAAGACGAGAAAATTGACTTTGACGAGAGACCTGGGAAATACATTCCCGAACTCCGGTTCGCAGAACCTTGGATGAATGAGCAGATCATTGTCAAAGACCTGATGTCTCATCGAACCGGTTTGCCGAGACATGACTTTTCTTGGTTTATGTTTCCTTCAGAGTCCAAATCGGAACTGATCAAGCGGATCGAATTTCAGGAGCCTTTCACCGGATTGCGACAGCAGTGGTACTACAACAACTGGATGTTTTTCCTCCAAGGAGAAATAGGAGCACGACTTACCGGCAAAAGTTGGGAGCAAAACGTAAAAGAAATCTTTTTTGACAAATTGGGTATGACCCGAAGCAATTTCCGGATTCCGGAGATGGAAAAGGATGCTGATAAATCCTTTGGTTATTCGGTGGAGCTGGACGGAAAAACCAGCAAAATGGACTACTACAACATCGCCGCCATGGGTCCTGCAGGAGCGATCAATTCCAGCGTCTGGGAGATGTCCAACTGGCTAATCACCTGGATCAATGGAGGGAAATTTAAGGGCGAACAAATCATCCCTGAAGACTACGTTAAAGAGGCGATGAGTGCCCAAATGGTCGTGGCAGCCGGCACTCCTTCCAAAGAGCATCCGGATGTGCAGTTTTCCAACTATGGCTATGGCTGGTTTTTGGCCTCTTATCGAGGTCACTACCGGGTGGAGCACGGAGGAAATATCGACGGCTTTTCTGCCTCTGCTTCCTTTTTCCCGACCGACAGCTTGGGAATTATGGTGCTGACCAATCAAAATGGCTCTCCCCTTCCCAATGTCGTCCGGAATATGGTGGCAGATCGCATGCTGAATCTGGAGCCTGCAGATTGGCTGGGGGAAACGGTCAAACGACTCGAGGAAGCCAAAGAAGCACAGGCCAAGGCGAAAGCTGTCGCAGACTCCACAGCCAAAGCCAGCCTGACTAAGCCTTCTCACATTTTAATGGATTACACCGGTACTTACGAACATCCCGGCTATGGCAAGATGGAGATTGATCTGAAGAATGATACGCTCTTTGTGCAGACAGGTCTCTTGGGTGGATTCTTGGAACACAAAGATTACGACACCTTTACTATGTATCTGATTTATCAGGGTAAGCCCAATCGGGACAATCCATTTGTTTTTCAGTTTGTCAGCAATATGACCGGAGATATTTCCGGACTTAAAGCTGCCTTTGAGCCTGCCCTCGACCCGATCGAATTTAAGCGCACGCCGAAGGAAAATGAGCTTTCGGTGGATGACTTGAAAAAATACGAAGGAGCCTATCTCCTGATGGGCGTGCAGGAAGTGAAGATTTATATCAAGGAGGAAAAACTCTACGCCTTTGTACCCGGCCAACCCGAATACGAGTTGGTC
>JAJLJS010000366.1:0-27481 GCA_033844545.1 Cyclobacteriaceae bacterium
GAAAGATTTTTCAACTGGTCAGCCGTTATTCCTTCCAGAAGCCCATGAAAAATTGGCCTCTCAGGTTCATAATCAAACCGCTCGATATCCAGCATTCCCCTATCCGAGGTTTCCATCATAACTGGAATTCTTTCCTTGCGGGCTTTATCGCGAAGCAGAAGCTTGATATCCAAGCTATCGCATTCGTCGATTAGCAAATCCAACTTTCCATCCTTTAGAAGAAAGTCTGAAATATTATCTGAAGTAATCCCCTCCCGATACAGAACTAAGTTCAAATAAGGATCGATTTCACTTATTTCCCTGGCGGCGATAATTACTTTCTCAAGTCCCAAGCTTGTGACCCCAGCTTTAAGCCTGTTGAGATTGCTTAATTCTAGCGTATCAAAATCTGCCAAACGCATCTCCCCGCATCCTCGCTCCAGTGCGATCGCCAAAGCCACACTTTGACCCACTGAAAGGCCTACAATTCCGACTTTTTTTTGTCTTAGCTTTTCCTGTTCCTCAGGGGTGATTTTAAAATTATTTCTTAAAGTCCTGATCCGAATAAATTCTTCTTCAGGGAGAATGTGAACAAGGGTATTTTTCCAAGGATAAAAAACCCAATTTCCGTACCTCTCCTTTTCAGATTCAGGCAAAAAATTTCGGATTTCCTGAAGTAATTCCTGCTTAGAAAATGTCCGTTCCGGGGAATTGGCCTTGACCAAATCTCCAACTTGTGCATCAATCTCATCCACCGTGGTCACATAGGGAAGTTTTTTTAACTCCAGTATTTTGGACCAATCAGCCTCATTGGCAGGAAAATAAAATTCAGGAGTAAACCGATCTTTCAGATCAATTTCTTCAACAACAATCATGTTCACTTAGGGTGATAAGCAGAGTAAAGATAAATTATTCAAGGTTAAGTCAAATTATTTAGTCGACAAATTTGTTTCTACGTTATTTTTTACTCTTTCCTCCGATACATGGCGACTATTTCTCTAGATTTGCATTTTATTAGAAAAAAGAATTATTTGGCTATTGAAAGCTGAATTCGGGGAAATTTTAATGGAAAGTCAATCAGAAGAAAAAATCAAAGTTCTTTACGTCGACGATGAAGAGAACAACCTGCAGGCCTTTAAAGCGACCTTTAGAAGAGATTATAAAATCTTCCTTGCGATTTCGGCTATGGAAGGTGAACGGATTTTGAAGGAAGAAGAGATTGACATCATCATTACCGATCAGCGAATGCCCGAAAAAACCGGAGTGGAATTTTTGGAAAGTATCATTCCAAACTACCCCAAGCCCATCCGACTTCTCCTGACCGGGTACACAGATATTCAGGCAGTAATCGACGCCATCAACAAGGGGCAGGTTTATCACTACTTAACCAAACCCTGGGAGGAAGAATACCTCAAAACCGTCATCAAAAATGCGTATGAAGTATATGCCCTTCGGAAAGAAAATGAGAGACTTACCGCAGCTCTTTTGAAGGCAAATGAACAGTTGGAGTTTTTACTTCGTCAAAACCTGCTTTCCTGATCAATATCTCGCCGCCAACAGCAGCTGAAGTTCTTTGTGGTTCAATCCAAACTTTCGAGCAAGCAGCGCATTGGTCAAGCTTCCCCGATACGTATATACTCCCCTCAAAAACCACCTGTAGTTAAAAATCATCTCTTCTGCGCCACCCAAATCTGCCATCTGAAGTAGGATCGGTGTAAAAATATTGCTCAAAGAAAAGGAGGCTGTTCTGGCGACTCTTGAAGCTATATTGGGAACGCAATAATGAATCACGTCGTGAATCTTATAGACAGGCTTATCATGAGAAGTCATTTTGGATGTTTCAAAGCAGCCGCCTTGATCAATCGCCACATCGATAATGATACTACCGTGCATCATATTGGCCACCATTTCCTCAGTCACGACTAGTTTGTTTTTTCCCTTTTCAGCTCTCAGAGCTCCGATCACCACGTCTGCTTCTGCCAATGCCTGAGAAAGACCATGATTATCTAGGGTAGAGGTATAAATCTGCTGCCCAATCAAATGCTTGATCCTCCGCAATTTGTATATGTGGTTGTCAAAGACTTTTATGTTGGCCCCCAAACCCAAGGCCGTTCTGGCAGCATATTCGGCCACAGTGCCTGCTCCGATAATGACCACTTGCGTGGGAGGTACTCCAGTGACTCCTCCCAAAATCAAGCCTTTGCCCTCATTCACGCTGGAAAGGTATTCAGCTGCTATGAGCATCACGGTACTGCCGGCAATTTCTGACATGGCCCTTACTACGGGCATTCCCCCCACTTTATCCTCCAGGTATTCAAAAGCGACTGCCGTGATCTTCTTCTCATTTAGCCCCTGAATAAATTCGGCACTTTGATTCTCCAATTGCAAAGCTGAAATCAAACAGGCTCCTTGGGACATTTCTTTGATTTCCTCCAAAGAAGGGGGGTCAATTTTCAAGACTACATCAGCCTGAAATACTTCTTTCCTGGAATAGGATATTTTGGCACCCGCATCGGAATAGTCCTGATCATTGAATTTCGCATAAAGTCCCGCTCCGGACTCCACTATCACTTGAATTCCGTTATTGCTCAGCAAACCCACAGCTTCGGGAGAAAGAACGATTCGCTTTTCATTGAATGATAATTCTTTGGGTAAGCCAACCAATAGCTGGCGCGAACCTTTTTTGACTGCCAAAGGCGATTCTTTGGTCATCATCCCTACCGCTGTAAGTTCAGAAAATCCAGTTGGCATTTTAGGAGTGTTGAATTTGGATCAATCTCTCAGTGTCTGAGAGAATTTCAAGCTTAATTAACAGAAAATCATCTGGAATAAACTGGGCTATTTTCTCGGCCCATTCAATCCAGCATAAACTTCCCCCATAAAAATACTCTTCTATTCCGATTTCCAATACTTCTTCCGGATCATCTATTCGGTAAAAGTCAAAATGAAAGATTTTCTGAGAGTCCGCAGCCTGATATTCATTCACAATTCCAAAGGTTGGACTACTTACCTCATCCTTTACCCCAAACTCCTCGGCCAAGGCTTTGATCAGGGTGGTCTTCCCAGCACCCATCTGACCTTGAAAAACCCAAATTTTATCGCCTTTTGCTTTTCGGATAAGCCATTGAGCTGCAGTTCGGATTTCTCCCAATTCGTAATTGTATTTCAACGCTATCCTCTTTTTGCCTGCAAATGTACAATCGGAACGATCATTTCTTCCAAAGATATTCCTCCATGCTGGAATGTATCCTTGTAATAGTTCACATAGTAATTGTAATTATTGGGATACGCAAAAAAGTAATCCTCCACCGCAAACACATAGGACGAGGAAACATTCAGTTTTGGCAGCTTAGCCGCTTCCGGCTTTTTGATTTCAAAAACTTTTCCTGCCTCAAAATTCAAATTCTTTCCTTGTTTGTAGCGGAGATTCGTGGTCACGTTCTTATCCCCGATAATCCGATATGGCTTGTTGACTTTTTTGGTCCCATGGTCCGTGGTCACGATGACATCCATGCCTGCATGATGGATTTTTTTGAAAAGCTCAAACAAAGACGAATGCTCGAACCAGCTCTTGGTCAATGATCGATAGGCGGATTCATCGGGAGCCAATTCCCGAATCATCTTCATATCTGTCCTGGCATGGGAGACCATATCCACAAAATTATACACCAAAACATTGAGGTCATTTTGCAATAGTGTATGAAACTGGTCCAAAACAGCCTTTCCCTGCTGGGTTTGTATGATTTTATGGTAGGAAAATTTAATCGGCATTCGGCTTTTGTCCAGATTTACCTTTAGCCAGTCTTCTTCAAAATTATTTTTCCCTTCGTCTGTATCTTCATCTTCCCAGAGGTTGGGATAAAATCTAGCCATATCCAAAGGCATCATACCGCTAAATAGGGCATTTCTGGCGAACGCGGTAGTGGTCGGCAGAATACTGTAGTAGGTATCTTTCTCCACCGCCAAGAAATAGGGAGAGAGCAAGGTTTCGATTTCTTCCCACTGGTCCAACCTGAGATTATCAATGACGATGAAGAAAACGGGCTTTTTATTCCTGACTATCGGAAAAACCTTCTCCTTCATCACTTTATTGGAGAGAAGGGGTTTATCAGGATTGCTTTCTTCCAGCCAATCCAAATAGTTTTCTTTTACAAACCTTGCAAAAGAAGAATTGGCCTCTGCTTTCTGGGTTTCCAGGACCTCAAGCATGTTTTTGTTTTCGGTCCGGTCGATTTCCAATTCCCAAAATGTCAATTTTCGGTAAATCTCTGCCCAATCTTGATGATCTCTGGCATCTCCAAGAGCCATGCTGATCTGCATAAAATCCTGTTGATAGCTTTGAGTGGTTTTGGTATCAATGAGTTGTTTGTTTTGAAGTATTTTCTTGACCGAAAGCCAAATCTGGCTTGGGTTAAGAGGCTTGATGAGATAGTCGGCAATTTTTCCCCCGATGGCATCATCCATGATATGCTCTTCCTCACTTTTGGTGATCATCACCACCGGGACCTGTGGTTTGAGCTGTTTGATTTGCTGGAGGGTTTCCAGTCCGGTCATCCCCGGCATCATTTCATCCAGAAACACCACGTCAAAATTCATCTCTTCGACCTTTTCAATAGCATCTACACCGGAATTTACGGTCGTGATTTCATATCCTTTTTGTTCCAAAAAAAGTATATGGGGCTTCAGCAGATCGATTTCATCGTCAGCCCAGAGAATGGTGAACTTTTGAGACATATGGGGTTCCCTTTGTTTTTAAAATTATAATTACTTTTGGCCCAATCAAACGTGAGCTGCTTGAAAAGCCAGAAAATACTCAATGATCCAGTTTATGGATTTATTACGATTCCCAGTGAATTGATTTTTGCGATCATTGATCATCCTTATTTTCAGAGATTACGCCGGATCCGACAGTTAGGTTTGACGGACTTCGTCTACCCGGGGGCTCTACACACCCGATTTCACCATGCCATTGGGGCTATGCACCTGATGAGCATCACGTTAGATAATTTAAGAAATAAAGGCACAGAAATCTCCGATGCGGAATATGAGGCAGCCTTGATTGCTATCCTGCTCCATGACATTGGCCATGGGCCTTTTTCCCATGCTTTGGAATATAGTCTTCTGGAAGGGATTCCTCACGAGAGGCTTTCCATCCTGACCATCGAGGCTTTGAATATGGAATTTGGGGGCAGGCTTGATTTGGCACTTCAGATTTTCCAAAATCAATATCCCCGTAAATTCCTCAACCAATTAGTCTCCAGTCAGCTGGATATCGATAGGTTGGATTATTTACAAAGAGACTGTTTTTTCACTGGAGTTTCGGAAGGGACCATTGGAGCGGATCGGATCATCAAAATGATGGCGGTCCATGAAGAACAGCTGGTGATCGAGGAAAAGGGAATTTACTCGATCGAAAATTTTCTCAGCGCAAGACGGCTGATGTATTGGCAGGTTTACCTGCACAAAACCACTGTCAGTGCAGAAAAAATGCTGATTAATCTCATCATGCGGGCCAAAAACCAAGTCCGGGCTGGGTCAAATTTTCCGGTATCGGAGGAGTTCGAATTTTTCCTGAAAAATCAGGTAAGCCTGGTTGATTTTCAGGAAAATCCCCAAATCCTCCAGAAATTCCTTTCGTTGGATGATTACGACATTTGGGGGGCCATCAAACTTTGGAAGAACAACCCAGATTACATTCTGGCCAATATTTCCCAGATGTTTTTGACCAGAAACCTGTTTAAAATCAATCTGGTTAACGAGCCCTTTTCCGAAGAAGAAATCCAGGATCAAATCCAAAAAACCCAGCAAAAGCTTGGCGTTTCGAAGGAAGATTTGCCTTATTTCTTTTCTTATGGAAAAGTCAGTAACTATGGATATCTCGCCACCGAGCGGATCAATATCTTGACAAAAAAAGGAAACATGATCGATGTAGCCTTGGCAGCGGACCTTCCCAATATCCAAGTGATGAGCAAGATCGTGGAGAAATTCTATGTATGTAAGGCTAAAAGCCTAATTTTACCTCAATAACAACGTATTCCAAACCCAAAATGGAGTTTACTTTAGGACAAATTGCAGCAATACTAGGTGGAAAAGTAGAAGGAGATGAAAATCAAAAAGTAGGCAGGCTGGATAAAATTCAGGAAGGCAAACCTGGAGGGATCAGTTTCTTGGCCAATGAAAAATATGAGCCATTCTTATATGAAACCCAAGCCACAGCAGTATTGGTCTCGGAAAACTTCACTCCCAATAAGTCTTTTGCTACGACCCTTATCCGGGTAAAAGATGCCTATCTCGGCTTCACCCAGCTCCTGGAAGCATATGCTCAATTTAGCAAAACCTCACTTGAAGGTGTAGAAGAACCTTCCTACATGGATTCCAGCAGCAGCATGGGCGCAAAGGGATACAGAGGGGCATTTTCCTATATTGGAAAAAACTGTCTGATCGGTGAAAATGTCAAAATACATCCTCAGGCCTTTATCGGGCATCGGGTAAAAATCGGAGATAATACCATCATCCATTCCGGGGCAAAAGTTTGTGCAGACTCTATTATCGGAGCCAATTGTGAAATTCATCCCGGCGCGGTTATCGGATCGGATGGTTTTGGCTTTGCCCCACAAGCTGATGGAACCTACAAAGCTATCCCCCAGCTGGGAAATGTGATCCTCGAAGATCATGTCAGCATCGGCGCAAACACCACGGTGGATTGTGCGACGATGGGTTCAACGATTATCAGAAAAGGAGCAAAAATCGACAATCAAGTCCAAATCGCGCACAATGTGATCATCGGAGAAAATACGGTAATCGCTTCTCAGGCAGGAATCTCCGGTTCTACCGAAATCGGAAAGAACTGTGTCATAGCCGGAAAAGCCGGAATCGTGGGTCACATTAAAATCGCAGACCATACCACAGTGGGGGCTAATACCGGAGTCAGTAAAACCATCAAGGAGCCGGGCCAGACACTCTTTGGCTACATGGGCTTTGAAATGAAAAATTTCCTTAAATCCTACTCCATCTTCAAAAATCTGGAAGGGTTGGAAAAGCGGATCAAAGAACTGGAAAAAAAGGGCTAATTTTGCAGCCCTGACCTTCCGAAAGGAATACCATGAAAGTAAAACAGCACACGATTAAAAAACAAGTAGAGCTCTCCGGCGTGGGATTGCACACCGGCGTAGTCTCAAATATGACTTTTGTTCCTGCCCCTCCAAATCACGGGATCAAATTCCAACGAGTGGATTTGGAAGGAAGACCCACTGTAGACGCGGACTGTGATCTGGTTGTGGATGTATCCAGAGGTACTACCTTAGAGCAAAACGGAGCAAGAGTCTATACAGTTGAGCATGTATTGGCTGCTTTGGTAGGGCTAGAGATTGACAACGTATTGATCCAATTGGATGGTCCGGAACCTCCGATTATGGATGGCTCTTCCATTCAGTTCATAGAAATTCTGGAAGAAGCCGGACTGGAGGAGCAAAATGCACTTCGGAGATTTTTTGAAGTCCAGGAAAGTATCCAATACAAGGACGCCTCCCGAGAAGTTGAAATGGTTGCACTTCCGACGGACAATTATCGCGTTACCGTGATGGTGGATTACAATTCTCCGGTATTGGGAAGTCAGCATGCTTCCATCACAGACATCAGCCAATTCAGGTCTGAAATAGCCTCTTGCCGAACTTTCTGTTTCCTCCACGAATTGGAAATGCTGTACAATTCCAATCTGATCAAAGGAGGCGATTTGAACAATGCCATTGTGGTAGTGGACCGGGTAGTCGAAAAAGAAGAATTGGCCAATTTGGCCAAAATGTTTAACAAACAATCGGTAGAAGTAAAAAAGGAGGGCATCCTGAACAATGTTGACCTTCGCTATCGAAATGAACCTGCCCGTCACAAATTATTGGATGTGGTGGGAGATTTGGCCTTGGTCGGAAGACCGCTAAAAGCCCAGATTTTGGCAGCTAGACCTGGACATGCCGCAAATGTTGCATTTGCCAAGAAATTAAAAAGGGCTATGGAAAAGGCCGGAAATTCTCATATTCCGCATTATGACCCTAAGCTCCCGCCGGTCATGGACATCAACCAGATCAGCAATATCCTTCCTCACCGATATCCATTTCAATTGATAGACAAAATCATTTATCTGGATGAAACCGTCGTCGCCGGTGTGAAGAACGTTACCATGAATGAACCCTTTTTCATGGGACATTTTCCGGGAAATCCGGTAATGCCCGGAGTGCTTCAGGTAGAAGCAATGGCCCAAACAGGGGGTATTTTGGTACTTTCTACCGTAGATGATCCTGAAAATTATTGGACTTATTTCCTGGGAATTGAAAGCTGCAAATTCCGTAAAATGGTATTACCGGGAGATACCCTTATTTTTAAATGCGAACTGTTGGCGCCCATCCGCAGAGGAATTGCAAAAATGCGCGGTGAGGCTTATGTGGGCAGCACCCTTGTCTGCGAAGCTGTGATGACTGCCAGTATAACCCGAAAAGAATCATGATAAGCCCTCTTTCCTCTATTGATCCTGGAGCTCAGCTTGGCGAAAATGTACATGTAGATCCATTCACGATGATTCATGAGAATGTTATCATTGGAGAAGGAACATGGATTGGATCTAATGTCACTATTTTTCCGGGAGCGAGAATCGGAAAAAATTGTAAAATTTTCCCCGGGGCTGTGATTGCGGGAATTCCCCAGGATTTGAAATTTCAAGGGGAAGAATCTACTGTAGTCATAGGAGACAATACCACCATTCGCGAATGTGTCACTATTTCCAGAGGCACGGTGGATAAACAAACCACTGTGGTAGGCAACAATTGCCTATTGATGGCCTATGTCCATGTAGCCCACGATTGTGTAATCGGGAGCCATGTGATTATTGCCAACTCTGTTCAGATTGCAGGGCATGTGTCTATTGATGATTGGGCAATCGTCGGAGGATCCAGTGCTGTCCATCAGTTTGTAAAAATCGGAATGCACGCGATGATTTCCGGAGGATCTTTGGTTCGAAAAGATGTCCCTCCTTTTACCAAAGCTGCACGGGAACCGCTTTCCTATGCCGGAGTCAATTCCTTGGGCTTACGAAGAAGAGGCTTTTCCAGCGAATCCATTGCCCATATCCAGGAGGTTTATCGCTACTTGTTTTTGAATAGCATGAACAATAGCCGCGCCTTGGAGGAAATAGAAATCAACCTGCCCGCCACCAAAGAGAGAGATGAAATTCTAAACTTTATCCGCTCCTCAGAGCGTGGGGTAATGAAAGGTTATATCAATTGATATGCTGAAAATCCACCTACAGGAAGTCTCCAAGCGCTTTCAATATGAATGGATTTTCAAAAATCTCAACCTTACCATTCCTTCCGGAAGTAGCTTAGCAATCATTGGGGGAAATGGATCAGGAAAATCTACCTTGCTGAAATGTCTTTCCGGCGCAGTGCCTGTCACCTCCGGAAAGATATTTTTTTTGGATGATCAGCATGAAATCCCCGAACCGGAGAAGTATAAACATCTTTCCATTTCAGCCCCATATTTGGAATTGCCTGAGGAGTTTACCTTGAAGGAAGTCATTGATTTTCATTTCAAATTCAAAAATCCTTTGGGCAACATTACCTCCGAGGAGATATTGGACATCCTCTATTTAAAGCAACATGCCCAAAAGGCAGTTTCTCAATTTTCTTCCGGGATGAAGCAAAGACTAAAACTGGGGTTGGCATTGTTTTCCGAGGTGCCCTTGGTTCTTTTAGACGAACCCACCTCAAATCTGGATAAAAAAGGGATCACTTGGTACTTGGACTTAATCCAAAACTATCAGCAAAATAGAACCTTGGTCATCTGCTCCAATGAACCCAGAGAATACGAATTCTGTCAACAGAGACTTTCGATTGAGGATTATAAATAGGGATTGTTTTGTAACTTCCTTAAGCCTTCTAACTTTACAAAAATTTATTTTAGTTCTATGCGCACCAAATTTCAACTGATCGTTTTTTTTGCAGTTCTGGCGTTCTGCTTCCAATCTTGCGGCGACGATTCCCAACCTACTTCACCTAAAACGGCTGAAGAATTGGCCATCGAAGCCTTAACGGGAAATGGGACTCAAGCTTGGACTGTCAATGGAGGGTCGGTCAAGAAAAACGGCTTGGATGTGACGAATACTTACGCAGGATTTGAACTAATCCTGAATTCAGGAACGACCAAAACCTATACTTCTAAAAATTCCAACGATTTGTTTGACTCGAATGGTTCTTGGGATTTTGCGGGCGCCAATTTTGATAAATTCATTCTTTCAGGCACCAAACCAGCGGCCACTCGGGAAATTTCATTCACTGAATCCTCCGGGAAATTGACTCTGCTCTTTACCATTCCCCAGCCTGGAGCCAGAATTTTGGGAACACAGGCTGTGGCCGGTAATTACGAATTTGTTTTGCTGAAAAAATAAACATAACCTATATCCTAAAAGAGGCTGTCCCGAATAGTGACAGCCTCTTTTTATTTCAAAGTAACCAAAGTAACACCTGCTCCTCCCCGGTCGGCATGCTCGTCTTCCATCTTTCCGACCTGAGGCATGGTTCGGAGGAGGTTTCGGGTGATTTCCCGAAGAATTCCATCCCCTTTTCCATGGACTATTCTCAAATCTTTGACTCCCAACATAAAGCCTTCATCCACAAATGTCTGAATCAGGGGCAAAACTTCTTCTCCCCGCTTTCCTCTTAAATCAAGATTGGTGGAAAAATCCATCATCTTTTCATTGGTATTGTAATTTCCTCTTCGCTCCACGGCTTTCATTTCTTTCTTCACCTCACCTTTCGAAATCTTCTCCAGCCTGGACAGCTTCACATTGGATTTCAAATCTCCAATGGCGATCTCCACATCCTTATTTTTGATGGAAACTACCTCTGCTACCGCACCATTATCCTTCAGACGAACCCAGTCTCCTGCTTCAATTTTACCTCCCAACACAATTATTTCCGGATCCTTTATCGCTAGTTTTTCGGGTTTTACTTCCTTCTTAAATTCCTCTAGCTCTTTTCGTACCTGTTTGGTAACTTCTTTTTCGGCCTTTCCTTCTTTTATTTCCCGAATAACCGATTCGATTTTTTTATTGGTTTGATCCAGCAGAGACTTGGCTTCTTGCTTTGCCTCCTGGATGTACCGCTTTTTGGTCAGCTCTAAAGTTTCCTTGAGCTGATTGTATTCTTTGAGCCGGGTTTGAAGCAGCTTGTCTTTCTTTTTGATATCCTCCAAAAGGGAAGAATATTGGTTCTTTTCATTCTCCAACTGCGTCAACAGCCGATCGTACCGGACACGCTCTTCACCAATATGATCTTTGGCATAGCTCAAAATTTCTTTGGACAGTCCAATTTTAGACGCAATCTCCAAGGCAAATGAGGATCCCGGCTTCCCGATTTCTAACTGATACAGTGGCTCCAAGCGATCTACATCGTAGCGCATTGCCCCATTGACCAATCCTTGATTTTTGTTTGCCACCTGCTTGAGATTTCCATAGTGGGTAGTGATTACTCCAAATGCACCCAGTTTATTCAAGGCCAATAAAATGGATTCGGCAATGGCTCCTCCAAATTGAGGTTCTGTTCCTGTCCCGAATTCATCAATAAAAAGGATGGTTTTTTTGGTGGCAAACTGGGTAAAATGCTTCATGCTCATCAAGTGAGATGAGTAGGTACTCAGATCATTTTCCAGATTTTGTTCGTCTCCGATATCGATGAAAAAATTTTCAAATAGTGAACATTTAGAATCGGGATGTACCGGGATGAGCAAACCACACTGCAGCATGTATTGAAGCAAAGCGACGGTTTTCAGGGTCACCGATTTCCCCCCGGCATTGGGTCCGGAAATCACCAGCAGCCTTTCATTCCCTGCCAATTTCACATCCAATGGACTAATTTTTCGACCTTGGGTCTTGAGCGCTTTTTCCAAAAGCGGATGTCTTGCCCGGGTCCAATCCAGGACTTTTTCCCGAACCAAAACCGGCTTGACACTTTCGGTTTTTTGCGCATAGCGAGCCTTTGCCCGGATAAAATCCATCAAGCCCAAGTAATTGGTAGCTTTTCGCAGCGCTGGAATAGCAGGTCTGAGTTGATCAGTCAGTCGGGTCAAAATCCGGATGATCTCCCGCTTTTCCATATACTCGAGATCCCTGATTTCATTATTGATATCCAGGGCTTCCTCGGGTTCCATAAAAACTGTCTGCCCTGTAGCGGATTCATCATGGATAAATCCCCGGAGTTTTCGCTTGTTTTCTGCAGCTACTGGGATCACCATTCTACCTCCACGGATGGTCATGGCAGCATCTTCGGGAGTCAGACCTTTTGCTCGGGCATCTTTGAAGATCCGCTCCATCACCTTTCTGAGGCGGGTTTCCTCATACAAAAGCTGACTCCGGATCAGTTGCAGTTCTTTGCTGGCATTGCTCCGGATTTTGCCCTTTTCATCAATAATCTGGTCAATTATCTTGAGCAATCCCATGTCCAAGTCCAGCAAAAGCCCTAACAGATTACTCAAGGCAGGATATTGATCTCCGTTTTTCTGAAAAAAGACCACACAGGATTTAAGGGTCTGTAGTGAGAGCTTTACTTCGTAAAATTCCTCCTGATCCAAAAAAGCCCCTTCCAGTTTGGCCTTTTCCAAAAAGGGATTCAGATTGGTGAAATTGGAGGAGGGGAATATTTCTCCTGAAATCAGGATATCCAGGAATTCTGCTGTCTGATCCAGAAGTTTTCCGATCAGATTATAATCTGAGGAAAAGGCAACTTTGTCCACATATTCCTGCCCTAAGGAGGAAGTACATTCTTCCTTCAGGTGCTCTTTGATTTTGACAAAATTGATTTTTAACTCAAGATTGGAAGGGTATAACATTACATTTTTTCCTCAATTCCCGGGTTGTTCTCCATGACAGTCAGCGAATCAATAATCCTTGCATAGATCCTTTCCATCAAAAGTGCATCTTCCAGGTAATGTTTCATACTTTGGGTAAAAACCGAATCAGAGACTCCATGTTTCACAAAAATCTCTCTTTCCATCAGGGTGTATAACTTCCCCGAAGAATCATAAGGAATGGGGATGGCACTCACAATACCTTCCGTAAGCTGGATATCCAGCAAGATGGCAACCATTTGGTCTTCGGATAAAAGTCCCTCTTTAGAACGATTGGAGGACTGGCAAGCCAGGAGGCAAACCAAGATGATCAATAGAGTCAAAATTCGATTCACGTGCTAAAATTAGGTTTTTTTAACGGATATTCTCCTGCCCGATCCTGGAAGACAAATTTTATAATTCAGCCTAAGGCTTTAACTTAGGCGACTCAAATCACCCTGCATGGATCAGCTATTCAGCAAACTTCGAAAGTACGAAATCATGATCAGGAAGGTGGCCAACAACCACCTGCAGGGAGAATACCAATCCCTTTTCAAAGGCTCAGGACTGGAATTTGACGATCTCCGTCCTTATCAATACGGGGATGATGTACGGACCATCGAATGGAAGGTTTCTGCCAAAGGTCACGGTACTTTTGTCAAAACCTTTCGGGAAGACAAGGAGCAATCCGTCTATTTTCTTCTGGACATATCCGCAAGTCAGGACATTGGACAATTGGGAAACAAAAAAATCGACCAGGGAAAGCTGGTTGCCGGAGTACTGACCCTGGCAGCTGTCTACGAGGGGAGCCAAGTTGGATTGATTTCCTATTCCGATCAAAAAGAGAAGCTGATCCTTCCTGCCAAAGGAAGTAAGCAGGGAATCAAAGTAATCCGCGGGATTTTTGATCACGAAAACAAAAGCAAAAAAACAGACCTTAACGGGCTCTTTACCTTTGCCTTGAACCTGATCAAAAAGAGAAGCATCATCATCGTGATTTCGGATTTCATCGACGATAACTACGACCGTTCTTTCAGAGCTTTGGCCGAGCGCCATGATTTGGTGGCAATTCAGCTGACCGACCCCAGAGAATCTGCGCTTCCGTCCTTGGGAATTATCCCGATATATGACAAGGAAAGTGAAAAAACCACTTGGGTAAATACCGTATTTGGAAGTTTCTCCAAAAAAATATCCGATACCTTCACCTTGGAAAGAGAGCATCTGAAAGAACTTTGCAAGAAGAATCAGATCAACTACCTGTCCATCGATACCACTCAGGATATCGTGGCACCGCTGATCGATTTGTTTAAGTACCGAAACAAACGGATGAAACGTGGGTAAACTCCAAGCTTTATTTTTCTGGGTATTGATCTCCTTCTCCGCCTTTTCACAGACAGTAGAAGTGCAGGGTTATTTTACCCAGGATTCTGCCAAGATTGGAGAACGCGTAGGATTTGTCCTGAAAGCAAAATACCCGCAAGGAACTCAACTGTTGTTTCCGGATTCTACTTTTGATTACTCCCCATTTGTCCTGCTGGAAAAGAAAACCTTTATCAGCTCTACTCAAGAGGGGCAAACCCTGGACAGTGCGGTCTATTATTTATCCAATTTCTCCTTAGAACCCAGCTCCTACCTTTCTCTTCCGGTCTACCAGCTCAATCGCTACGACAGCTTGACGTATTATACCGACGAGGCGGAAATCAAACTCAGGCTAATGCTGGACTCCATTCCGGAAGAGTTGGTATTCAAGGAAAACAACGTGTATCAGCCCTTAGAAAAATCCTTCAACTTGCTGATGGGATTGTTGATTTTAGGCGCAGTTGTCCTCTTGTTGGGAGCATTCCTTTTGCTTTTTGCAAAGCGAATTAAAGCCTTCCTCAAGAGGAAGCGGGAAAAATTACGCTGGATGCAATTTGAAAGGAAGTGGAAAAAACAAACTGCTCTCCTGGAGCAAAAGCCGAGCATTGAACTGGCCGATGAAGTCGTCGGACTTTGGAAAGGCTATATGGAAAGCATTACCGGACAGCCCTTTCAGGAATGGACTTCCAGCGAAATTGCTTCTGAACTTGATGATCCTCAAGTCTTGAAAGCATTGAGATCCATCGATATGATTATCTATGCAGGAAAAGAAGCCAAAACAGCAGAATCCACAGGCTATCTTCTTCAGCTTGCCAAAACCAACTATGAGGAAAAAATAAACCAACTCCAACATGAAAGAACTCCTGCTTGAGTTTTTTGACTGGTCTTGGTTTTTGCCTGAGACCTTCCGATCCTACGAATGGGAAAAGCCGATTTTTCTCAATCTGCTGTGGATTATTCCTTCCTTTATTCTGATCCGGAAGTTTGTCAAGTTCCTGAAAAATCCGGTTTTGGAGATTTCCTTGCCCAAAAAAGTCACCAAGGTGAATCCTTGGACTTACCTGCGATTGGTTCCCACCCTGTTTTTTGTCCTGTCCATGCTTTTGATTGTCATTGCTTTGGCAAGGCCCCAGCGAAGCAACGAGCGAGTGGAGCAGTTTACCGAAGGCATTGACATTTTGTTGGTCATGGATATTTCGGAGTCTATGGATTTGCAGGATTTTACTCCCAATCGACTGGAATCCGCCAAGCAGACAGCCATTGATTTCATCAACGGACGCTTTGGAGACCGCATCGGCATGGTGGTTTTTGCAGGGGAAGCCTATTCGCTTTCTCCACTAACCAATGACTATGAATTGCTCACGGATTTGATCGAGGAAATCAACTTTCAGATGATTGAAGCCAAAGGTACTGCCATTGGATCTGCCTTGGCGGCCGGGACCAACCGGATGAAAGAAAGCGAAATCCCCTCCAAAGTGATGATATTACTTTCTGACGGAGAAAGCAATGCCGGGAATGTAGACCCATTATTTGCTGCTCAACTTGCGGCTGCTTTCAATATCAAGATTTATACTATTGCCGTTGGCAAGGATGGCATGGTGCCGTATGGAACTGACTTTTTTGGACGTCCTCAGATGGTCGAAAGCTATCTGGACGAAACTACCCTTCGGGAAATTGCCAGAATCGGAGGCGGAGAATTCTACAGAGCTTCGGATGGTGATGCATTGAAGCAGATTTTTGAAAGAATTGACACCTTGGAGAAAGCCGAAATCCAAGAAAACCGATACAAGGAAACGACTGACTACTATCGGATCTACCTCTTTTGGGCCATGTTATTTTTCTTGATATGGATGTGGTTGAAAAGTACTTTCCTCAATAATTTCCTTTTGGATTAGGGAGAAATTTTCCTTGAATTTTCATACCTGACAAAAATCAGCTTTCGACGTATCCCATATCACCAAAGCCTAACCATCCAGCTGCCAACTTGCTGAAAATTCAATAAGATGGCACTTTCTCCTTTACTCATTCAAAAGTACAATCAACCAGTTCCACGCTATACCTCCTATCCTACCGTCCCCTTTTGGGAAAATAATCTGGGTGAAAGCCGCTGGGGAGAGCTGGTGAAAAAGGCATATCATGAATTTGGAAAAGAAGAAGGAATCAGCCTATACATCCATTTGCCGTTTTGCGAAAGCCTCTGTACTTATTGTGGTTGCAACAAACGGATCACCAAAAATCACCAAGTAGAAGACCCTTATATCCAGTCTCTTTTGCTGGAATGGGAGAAATATTTAGCTATTTTGGAAGAAGAACCCTTGATTTCTTCTATTCACCTCGGTGGTGGAACTCCCACCTTTTTCAGCCCCGAAAGTCTAAACCTTCTTCTGTCCAAAATTCTAAAGTCAGGGCGAATTGCAGGAAATCGGGAATTCAGCTTTGAAGGCCATCCGAACAATACCAGTTTCGATCATCTGGCCGTTTTATCCAAACTTGGATTTGATCGGGTCAGCTATGGAATTCAGGACTTTGACCTAGCTGTTCAGAAGGCTATCCATCGCATTCAACCCTTTGAAAAAGTCAAGGAGGCCACCAAGAATGCCCGGAATTTGGGATATCAGTCGGTGAATTTTGACCTGATTTACGGGCTTCCTCACCAAACCAAGGACACCTTGGCAGAGACATTTGCAAAAGTTGGTAGGCTAAAACCAGAGCGTATCGCATTTTACAGCTATGCTCATCTTCCTTCCACATTTCCAGCTCAAAAAAGCTATGATTCCCACCTTCCATCCGAGACCGAAAAGCGGGCCTTGTATGAATTTGGAAAAGAAAAATTACAGTCCATGGGCTATGAAGAAGTGGGAATGGATCATTTTGCCTTGCCGGATGATCCGCTTTGCAAAGCCAAAAATGAAGGTTGCCTTCATCGAAATTTCATGGGCTATACCACTTTAAAAACAAAAATTCTTCTGGGACTTGGTGCCAGTAGCATCAGTGATGTTTGGTATGGTTTTGCCCAAAATGAGAAAAAAGTGGAAGCCTATGAAAGTTCGATCTTGGGCCATACTCTTCCCATCATCAAATCGCATGAACTCACCGATGAAGATCTTCAGACCCGGCAATTGATTTTGGATTTGATTTGCAAAGGCGAGGCTGTGGTTCCATTTTCAATTTGGGAAAAACTACCGATCAAAAACCTGCAAGCATTGCATGAAATGGAAAACGAGGAGTTGTTGATATCCGACCAACTTCATGTTAAAATCACAGAAAAGGGGATGGCCGTGGTGAGAAATATCTGTGCTCAGTTCGATTTGAGAATGCATTTCACCCACGAAGTGGTCCCAAAATTCAGTCGAGCCATCTAATCAATGACACAGAGTGATCTCTACCTGCTGAGTGCCATAATCAAACACAGCCAACTCCGGACTAAAACCTGGAATCCCTAACCCCAGGCCTCTTACCACCATCAATACGCCAATAAGAATTCCAACAAAAGGAATGGCCTTTTGAAACTGTTGCCTACTCCCAGGAGACAAAAAGCTTCCGGACACCATCAAGCCCATCAATAGCGGTATTGTCCCTAACCCAAAAAAGAACATGTAGGCTGCACCCATCCAAGGATTTTGCATGCCCATCGCTACCACCAAAGCCATATAGACCATTCCACAGGGAAGGAGGCCATTGATAAGTCCAGTGGAGAAAAATGCGGCCTTACTTCCCGATTTCAGGTATTGATTCAGTTTGGATTTAATCCATCGGACGACTCCTGACAAAGCAGGAACGGCCAGAAATTGATCGGCTTTTTTATAACTCAAAGAAAGTAAGACCACCAACAAACCCATCCCGATGGAGATTCCCTGTTGGATTCCTGCCAAGGAAAGAGAAAAACCCAATGCTCCGACGGCAAGACCCAAAAGTGAATAGGTCAGACTTCTGCCTAGGTTGTATAGGACCTTATTCCCTAAAAACTTCTGCTTACTTCTTCCACCAACCGCCAAGGCAATAGGTCCACACATTCCCACGCAGTGGAAAGAACCCAAAAAACCCAAAACGACTGCAGTCCAAATCATCACAAATTGATTTTTTGCTCTTCGTAATATTCCACGCCATTTTCTGTCCAGGACAATTGGACCTTCCAATAGCCAGACCTAAGGTTCACCAAGGGAAAGGAGGTTTTTCCCTGAGAATAAATTTCAAAGGGGACTATTTGATCCAATCTTGCATCGGAAGGACGAAACAGCTGAAGATTTCCTTTGGAGCCTACCGGCAAGTCCAGAAAAATGGTCTTCGAGGCTCCATCATACTCCAACACCACCCGATTTAGGGCAGCGGCTGAGATTTCGCGTTCAATCTGCTCCTGATATTTGATTTCCTTTTCATAATAATTTTCTGTGACCAAATGAATATCATCCTGGCGCACTGAGATCACTACCAAAGTCATGATAAAGGCCACAAAGCCTATGATGGTCAATAAAATTCCTTTTCCCCAATCCATAGTTTAGTTCGTTGAGCCCCCAACAGGAGCCATAAAGTTGGTTTCAATGTCATCAAATTCTTTCTTTCCTGCGGAAAGCACCAAGTGCACCTTTTGTTGCGGAACTTTCACGGACTTTCCATCCTGTACCAGAAAAAACCTACCCTCAAACTTGGTCTGGGGCTCTAGGGTCCAATTTTGCTCGCCGACAATTTCCACTCGAATTCCCTCTCCGATCGACTGGATAGAAACTTGTTGAGGCTCAAAAGTTTTGTTGATCAAGGTAATGTTGTAGAGGTTGGAAACATTCCCGTCGGGTCTGGCCTGATAGGTCATCCCCGGAAATCGGGTAACTGTAGCCTCCAAATCATCCCTTGTGGCGATCAAGCTGACAAAAACTCCTACCAATACCACCAAGACGAAAGTATACCCCCTGACTCTTCCGGAAAACAGTTTTTGAAATCCGTTCTTGATGCTATTTTCCGATGCATACCGAATTAATCCTTTGGGCCGGTCTACTTTGACCATCACCTCATCACAGGCATCGATGCAAGCTGTGCAATTGATGCATTCCATTTGGATTCCATTCCGGATGTCAATCCCAGTCGGACACACCTGGACACAGAGTCCACAGTCCACACAATCTCCCTTTGGGGAGGATTCCACCTCAGTTTTCCGAATGGGACCTCTTGGCTCACCTCGGACATAATCGTACATCACATTGATGCTGTTGTCATCCAGCAAAACTCCCTGGAGTCTACCGTAAGGACAGACCACGATGCAAGCCTGCTCCCGAAACCAGGAAAATACAAACATGAATATGCCAGAGAAAGCCAAAAGCCCCACAAAGCCAGCCATATGGGCAGAAGGGGGCTGAGTGACAATATCTTTTACCTGGTCTATTCCGATCAAATAGGCCATGACCAAGTGCCCAATCAAAAGCGAAATGATTCCAAAAATTGAAATTTTGAGGCCCTTTTTCCAAATCTTTTCACCTGTCCAAGGTCCCTCATTCAAGGCTCTTTGCTGATTGGCGTCACCCTCAATCAGGTATTCAATTTTGCGGAATACCATCTCCATGAACAAGGTCTGGGGACAAGCCCATCCACACCAAACCCGTCCAAATACAACGGTAAATAGAATGATAAAAACAAAAAATATCAAAAGGAGAAAAATCAACAAAACGGTATCCTGTGGCCAAAATACAGCACCGAAAATGATGAATTTCCTTTCAAAAATATTGAAGAGCATATAGGGTCTTCCATCGACTTGGATAAACGGTCCTGCAAATAAAATTGCCAATAGAATCCAAGAGAGATACGTCCGATAGCGATAGTAAAATCCCTTGACTTTTTTAGGATACACCCAATTTCGCTTTCCATCCTCACGGACGGAGGCCAAGGAATCCCGGAAATTTTCGGGGTTCAAATTGGGGTTTAGGTTCTTTTTGGCCATGATTTTGAAAATCTAGGACCGGAGGATTACAACCTCCGGTCTTCCTAATTTATTGAATGGCTGCAATTACCGCGGTGGTATCAGCCACGGGAGCGGCTTCTACTGGCTCCTCCATGTAAGGTTCCCCTTGTGGTTCCTTTGGATTTGCGGGAGTGGTTCCTTTCAAGGAAAGAATGTAAGAGGAAACCTGCTGCATCTCCTCCGGGCTAAGCTGATCCTGCCAAGGAATCATTCCCTTTTCGACTACCCCATTTTTCACTACGGTGAAAATATCCTTGATCGATCCACCATGAATCCAATATTCATCCGTCAGATTAGGACCTACGCCCCCACCACCGTCTGCGGCATGGCAAGCCGCACAGTTGGTTTCAAAGATGGATTTGCCGGCAGGTATTCCTGCCTCATCAAAGACCACAGAATTTTCATCTATCCCTGCCATTAGAGTTGCCTTTCTGGCTTCGGCAGCTATGGCCTCTACCCGTAGTTCTTCTTCGTATTCTTCCACTCCTGTGGGACCATTTCCCAAAACCGAGAAATTGACAAAGTATCCAACCCCAAAAACGATGGTACCGATAAATACCCATTGAAGCCAAGGAGGCATAAAATTATCGAGCTCAGTGATTCCGTCGTAAGAGTGGTCCACCATCATTTTGGCTTTTTCCTCTTCTCCTCCAACGGTATCTACTTTCCCTGTTACCCATTTTTCCTTGAAAGCTTTCCACCAAGAAGGCTCATTGGCCAACTCCGGATTTTCTTTTCTCAGCACCGTTGCCATAAAAGACATCAGGTAAATCATCAGGATCAAAAGGAGAACAATCACCAACAGGACAACTCCCAAGATGACCAACAGCGTTAGCTGACTGGAATCCATACTGCTTAGAGTGGCATACCAATTGGATTCTTCGGCTTGGGCAAATGCCGGAATACCGGACATGCCCATTAGGCTAAGTATTGCAAAGATTTTTTTCATGACTGGATTGGGCTTGAGTCTGGTTCTTCATCCATGGGAAGCGATTTCATATGGTCCACATAGCTTTTTGGGACGCGAACTACCCAAATAAACATTCCTACAAAGAAGACCACGAAGATGATCAATGAGATAATCGGATAGATTTCGACGTTTTCTATGGATCTGAGTATTTCTTTATACATGGCTTTTCAGATTATTGGGTTGATGCTGTTTTTTGCTTGATATCTGTACCCAAGCGTTGCAGGTAAGCAATCAAGGCAACGATTTCCGTATTGGGAGCCACTTCTACCCCTGCTTCTTTCAAGTTGGCCACCACTTTGGCTGCCTGAGCGGCATATTCTGCTTCTGCCTGGAGGTCAAATCCTTCGGGATAAGGAACGCCGAGTTTTTGCAGGGTTCTGATTTTGGCTGGCAAATCGGAAATATTGAGCTCATTGGTTACCATCCAAGGATAAGGAGGCATCAAAGATCCAGGAGACATGGAGGAAGGATCTACCATATGGTGATAATGCCAGCTATCCGGATATTTTCCTCCCACTCGATGCAAATCCGGTCCGGTACGTTTGGAACCCCACAAGAACGGTCTGTCATAGACAAATTCACCGGCTTTCGAATATTCCCCATAGCGTTCCGTTTCGGATCGGAATGGCCGGATCATTTGAGAATGACAACCCACGCAGCCATTGGCGATGTAAAGGTCTCGGCCTTCCAATTCGAGCGGGGTATATGGTTTTACTGAGCTGATAGTCGGCACATTGGATTTGACCAAAATGGTCGGGATAATTTCTACCACACCTCCGATCAGAACTGCGACGGTTGCCAAAAGGGTAAAGAAAACCGGTTTTCTTTCCCAGGCTCTGTGCCAAAACTCTCCCTTGGCATGGTAAGACTTAACCAATGCAGGGGCCTGATCCTCTTCTGCCTCTTGAAACGTCCCTTGCTTTGCAGTCATCCACATATTGTATACCATGATGACTGCACCAGTTAAATACAACAGACCTCCTAAAGCACGAAGCACATACATCGGAACAATTTGGATGACTGTTTCCAAGAAATTCGGATAAGCCAATCTACCAGCTTCATTAAACTCTTTCAACATCAAAAACTGAGTCAATCCCGATACATACAGCGGAAGTGCATAAAACACAATTCCCAGAGTTCCCAACCAGAAGTGGGTATTGGCCAATTTTTGGGAGTACATGGAGGTCTTAAACAATCTAGGCCACATCCAGTACAGCATCCCAAAGGTCAGAAAGCCATTCCAGCCCAACCCTCCGATATGTACGTGCCCCACGATCCAATCCGTGTAATGCGCGATGGCATTCACGTTTTTCAGGGAAAGCATGGGGCCTTCAAAAGTCGCCATCCCATAGGCCGTCACGGCTACGACCATAAATTTCAAAACAGGATCTTGGCGTACTTTGTCCCAAGCACCTCTCAGGGTCAAAAGTCCATTCACCATTCCTCCCCATGAAGGAGCGATCAGCATGACGGAGAAAACTGTTCCCAATACCTGCGCCCATTCCGGCAAGGCAGTGTACAACAAATGGTGAGGACCTGCCCACATATAAATGAAGATCAAGGACCAAAAGTGAATGATGGAAAGCTTGTAGGAGTATACCGGTCTGTTCGCAGCCTTAGGAAGGAAATAATACATGAGACCCAAAAACGGGGTAGTCAGGAAGAATGCCACCGCATTGTGTCCATACCACCATTGTACCAAAGCATCCTGAACCCCTGCATAAGCAGAATAGCTTTTGAATAAGGATACCGGAAGCTCCAAGGAATTGAAAATGTGCAGAATGGCCACCGTGACAAATGAGCCCATGTAAAACCAGATGGCCACATACATATGCCGCTCCCGTCTATTGATCAAAGTACCGATCATATTTGCTCCAAAGGCTACCCATACCAGGGCAATGGCAATGTCGATAGGCCATTCCAACTCTGCGTATTCCTTGGAGGTGGTAAGCCCCAAAGGAAGGGTAATTGCTGCTGAAAGAATGATCAATTGCCAGCCCCAGAAATGAAACCAGCTGAGAGTTTTATTCCACATGGGCGTCTTCAGCAATCTCGGCATGGAATAGTACACCCCGGCAAAGATGGCATTGCCCACAAAGGCAAAGATGACGGCATTGGTATGCAACGGGCGGATCCGACCAAATGTCGTGTACGGATTGCCCAAGTTAGCCTCCGGCCAGAATAATTGGGTAGCTGCAATAAGCCCCACCAACATCCCGACTAGGCCCCAGATAATCGTAGCGGCTCCAAAATATTTGACAATTTTATTGTCATAATGGAACCGTTCCAAAGTAGCATCATTCATAGGACTTGGATTTTTTAGATTGATTTTTAATTGATTTTTTGGGTTGGTTTTCGAATAAAATCCTTACCGAAGGAGTATAGCTATCGTCAAATTGTCCATCCCTCATGGCTCTGAAAAACAGAATCAAAAAGGTGATGGCTAAGAGTAAACTGACGGCTATGAGAACAAAGATCACTTCCATATCAAGCTTGTTTTAAGGGAATTAAACCTTTCCGAATCCCCATGATATTCGTGGCAAGTGTGGTGAAAATCACCACAGATATACTGCTCACAGGCATCAGAATGGCACATAGAACTGGACTTAAGAGACCTTGAACCGCAAGGCTCAGGCCGACGATATTGTAAAGAAAACTCAAGGCAAAGCTGGCTTTGATGATCTTTCGGCTATCCTTGGCAAAGGCTAGGAAGCTGGGGATTTTGGAAAAGGAATCTGCATCCAGAATTGCATCGCTGGCAGGTGAAAAATGACTTACCTGATCCGTAATGGCTACTCCCACTTGGCTTTCCTGCAAAGCTCCTGCATCATTCAATCCGTCTCCCAGCATTAGGGTATTTTTCCCTTTTCTATTCAGTTCTTTGACATAATTCAACTTGTCCAATGGACTTTGATTAAAGTTGAATTGGAGGTCTTCGGAAAGAATTCGACTCAGAGAGTTTTTCTCATGGGCGTGGTCTCCGGACAAAATATGTTCCTCATAGGCAGGAGCCAAGGTTTTGACGACTTGATCTGCCCCCTGTCTAAGACCGGATTGAATGTGAAAATATCCCAAGAAGACCCCCTCCATGCTTAGAAATACCAGATTACCATCCTGAGGTAAGTTGGATTTTCCAACTCCTACAAAATCTTTGGATCCCAGCTTGAGAGATTGGTTTTTATATTCGGCAACCAATCCTGCTCCTTTTATTTCCTGGAATTTACAGATTTCAATGCCCTCGATCTTCCTCAACCAAAGGTTGATTCTGTTGCTCAAAGGATGGGTGGATCTTTCCACCATGGACTTCAACACCCCCTTGGTCTCCAAGGAAAGTTCTTCCCCGAAGTAAGCAATGCTGGCATTGGCTGGATCGGTCAAGGTTCCTGTTTTGTCAAAAACCACCGTATCAATCAGAGCCAATCGCTCTACTACAGCGGCATTCTTCAGGTAAAGTTTCCCCTTTCCAAAAATTCGAAGAGTATTTCCTAGGGTGAATGGAGTGGACATGGAGAGCGCACAAGGACAAGCCACAATCAAAACCGTGGTAAAGGCTTTCACGGCTACATTCAAATCTTTTCCAAACCAAAACAAGAAAGAAAGTGCAGCAATACTCAGAACTGTCCAAGTGAAAACCCCGCTGATTCGATTGGCAAGAGGTTCCAGTAGTTTTTTGTTGGGTTTTTCGAAGGACTCATTATTCCAAAGGTCAGTCAGGTAGCTTTGGGAAGGTGACTTTTGGATGGTCAAGTAGATAGCTTCTCCTTTTTGTCTACCCCCGGCATAGATCAATTCCCCTTTTCGCTTAGGAACCGGCACCTCCTCCCCTGTGACGAAACTGTAATCAATATTTGCCTGATTGCTTAAGAGCAATGCATCTGAGGGGATCAATTCTTCATTCCGAACCAAAATCACATCCCCTAGTTGAAGTTTGTTCAGAGGAATAACTTCTTCCGAATCCTTATTCATACGGGTGACAGCTATCGGAAAATAGGCCTTGTAATCCCGGTCAAACTCTAAGGTGGCAAAGGTTTTTTGCTGGTAAACTTTTCCCAAAAGCAAGAAAAAAAGCAAACCGCCTAAGCTGTCCATATAGCCTGCATTGCCCTGCAGGAAAATCTCCCAAAGAGAGTAGAGAAAAAATGCCAGGATTCCCAAAACAATGGGGACATCCATGTTGATCTTTCGCTGACGGATGGCATTCCAAGCAGAGACATAGTAGTCGCTTGCCGCATAAAAGACGATAGGCAGGGAGAGCACTACATTCAGGTAATCAAAAAGGCCCTTGAAGCCTTCTCCGAGAAGCTTGGCTTCTGAAAAATACTCTGGCATGCTAAAAAGCATCATATTTCCAAAGCAAAAACCTGCGACTCCCAGTTTGGTCAACGTTTTCCGTTCAACGCCGGGCTTGGGTTTATTCTCCAAATCTGAAAGATTGATTTTGGGCTCATAGCCCAAAGTCCAAAGGAGAATCACAATTTCTTTCAGACTGATTTTTTCATGAAGGAATTTGATCTGAACCTTTTTCTTGACAAAATCAACCCGACACCCTATGACGGAAGAATTGATCTGGAAAAGATTTTCAAGCAACCAAATGCATGAAGCGCAGTGGATTAAAGGAATGTAAAATGTAACATGACTTTCCTGGTCATTTTTGAAATCCAACAGCTGCTGAATTACCTCTGAATCATCCAGATAATCAAATCGATTTTTTCGGGAATGGACATTTTTTTGGCTTTTACCAGGACTAGTCTCCAAGGAATAATATTCACAAAGGTCATTCTTTGAAAGCACTTCATACACCAGTTCGCAGCCTTGACAGCAAAAGTTTTTTTCCTCAAAAACCAAAGTTTCCTCGACACAGCTTTCCCCGCAATGGTAGCATTTGCTAGGCTGGAGAGTTTTTGGGATTGTACTCATGGGAATTTTGAATCTTTTGAGGTTTGGAAAATGCTTTTATTGGGAAGTGACAGGAAGTATTGACCAGTTCATAGTGACAAGTAGAAGGATAACTGTTCACTCCAGATTTTCCCCTTGTAAAAATGATAGAGGACTTTGGCCAAGTCAGATTGATAGTTTTTGGTTGTGACCAACAGGGTGCATTGGTGTTTGACTGCATAAGACCAGAAATCTCCGATCCGTGAAAAATTAAATTTAATGAAGCTGGTTTCCTGGGTATGTTCGGTAACCAATTGGATTATTTCCTGCTCTTCCTTGATTTTGGACTTGGGGATAAAACTTGGAGAGATGATGGTGGCTTTGCTAGCTGAGATCAGATTGGAAAAAAGCCGAATAAATTTCCGGATCAATTCTGCAGATTGGGGGGTGCCATCGTAATGAAAAAGTAAACGTTCGGCAGAAAACTTAGGAACGTAAAGCAAAACCGGAATGCTGCACACTTCTTTCTCCAAAGGCCTGGGAATCGGGTGGGAATGCAACCAATCCAGAGTTTTGTACAGGTTAAGAGTCAATAAACTCAGGACTTCTCCTTCAATACAAGGAGCCTGAATAGTCGCC
The DNA here is from genome assembly GCA_033844545.1 of Cyclobacteriaceae bacterium. Taxonomy (GTDB): domain Bacteria; phylum Bacteroidota; class Bacteroidia; order Cytophagales; family Cyclobacteriaceae; genus Algoriphagus. The sequence goes on from JAJLJS010000366.1 coordinate 26,637, forward strand.
AAAGGAGAAAAGGAAGGTGGGAGCTGAAGACAAAACACTTCATGGATCAGCTCCTCGGGCATTTCAAATTTGGAAGTGAATATGTCTGACCTTAGCTCCATGGGTGAATAATTGAATCAAAGCTAAGTTCACAGGCAGAGATTGCACCTGACGATTAGTGGGCAGAGAGATGATTAAAATCAGTTTATTGGCTAGCTAGAGTTTGAGAATAGAATGAGGGAGGAAAAGTGAGAATCACAGAAATGTGTCCCCAAACTTTGACCTGTTTTTGCAAAAAAGAGTAAGGAATAAATGCCCATAGCTAAATGTAGCTAGGTGACTTATCCATTTTCGAAAAACCTATAGGATTAATCATCTTTAAAAAATGGTTTGATCGGGAAAACGTTTGAAACCGAAAAGTTGCTTTGAAAGGAGTAAGCCTTACCGATGTCTAAAAACAAAATTCCATTGAGATGAACTCAAGGGCTTGTTAAAATTGCGAACGGTCCAACAATGCAACCAGCCCTCGGCTCTTCAGAGATTTTTCCCAATTGAGTGAGGGAAAAGAAACGGGCAGACCTGCGAAAGACATTTAAATGCATCGAAGACTTTCGGGTTCAATAAAACACAATGCATCCCGTAAAAGAATTCAAAGTTGACAAAGTCCTTTGCATTTTAAGACTTGCCTATTGCCTTTTGCTATTTGGCATAAAACACAAAAGCCCCAGCGGTAAGGCTGAGGCTTGAATAATGTGGCGGCGACCTACTCTCCCGGGTGTAACCCCAGTACCATCGGCGCGGCAGGGCTTAACTTCTCTGTTCGGGATGGGAAGAGGTGGGACCCCTGCGCTAGGCCGCCTAATCTG
>JAJLJS010000367.1:0-4591 GCA_033844545.1 Cyclobacteriaceae bacterium
TACTTTGGTGAAGTCTTGTCTGTGACCGTTCTTCTTCTTGTAGCCTTTTCTACGCTTCTTTTTGAAGACAATCACTTTGTCACCTTTTACATGATCCAGGATTTTCCCGGATACCTTGGCTCCTGCCAATAGGGGAGCTCCTACAGACACATTACCGTCAGCTTCTGCCAACAATACTTGGTCAAATTCCACGGAAGCGCCAGCTTCGCCTTCCATTTTTGGAGCATAGACGAACTGATCTTTTGTTACTTTGAACTGCTTACCAGCGATGTTTACAATTGCGTACATGATAATTGATTTATCGAAATCGGAGTGCAAATATAAGGAAGAGATTTTGAAGAAAAAAACATGACTCCAAAATACTCATATTCCCTCCGATGGCTTTTGGAAAGATTATCTTTGCTCCCGCAAAAGAATTGAAAATCCACTTAGGAATTCTGGTATATTTTCCCAACAGATTTCCCCCTTCGGAGGCCCTGAAAAAATGAACCGCTTGATTTTCAAAGGGATTAATTACCCAGCAAATGAATAATTTTTCTGACCATTGGTCAAAATTTGAGTCGATTTTTTGTGTGGAAAACTTTTTTGAAAATGTTGAAAATTATTCCACCCCCTCATAATTCTCAAAAAGATTGATTCTATTCTTGACTTAAAACATATTTACTTGCTGATTAATAATGTTTTATAAATTTTTCGACTATTGGTCAAAAACAGGCTTAAACCAGTACTTCACCGGTTTTTTTTTACCGAATTGCTTTACATATTTGTTCAAAGCTGATCTAAAAAGTCGGCTTTTGTTGTCCTTGGACCTACACGAGAGAGCTTTTTTGCTCTTTAATTCATAAAAAACCTGAGAGAAATGATGCAGCAAGAACCAATCCTAGTAGAGAACAACAACCGATTTGTACTCTTCCCGATCCAGCACAATGATATCTGGCAATATTATAAGAAAGCGGAAGCAAGCTTTTGGACAGCGGAAGAAATTGACTTGGGGCAGGACCTGACCGATTGGAAAAATCTAAATGACGGAGAGAGACATTTCATTTCTCACGTGCTAGCTTTCTTTGCTGCCAGTGATGGGATTGTCAATGAAAACCTCGCTGAGCATTTTGTATCTGAAGTTCAATACACCGAGGCTAAATTTTTCTATGGATTTCAGATTGCCATGGAAAACATCCATTCTGAAACCTATTCCTTGTTGATCGACACCTATATCAAGGATGCTCAGGAAAGAGACAAATTATTGAATGCCATTGAGCACATCGACTGTGTGAAAAAGAAGGCTGAATGGGCACTCCGATGGATTGACAACGGCAACTTCCAGGAAAGATTGATCGCATTCGCGGCGGTGGAAGGGATCTTCTTCTCCGGGTCTTTCTGCTCTATCTTCTGGTTGAAGAAAAGAGGTTTGATGCCTGGTTTGACTTTCTCCAATGAATTGATCTCAAGAGACGAAGGATTGCATTGCGATTTCGCCTGTCATCTATATACCAAACACGTGGTCAATCAGCTTCCAAAAGAAACGGTGAAAGAAATCATCATGGATGCTGTGGCCATCGAAAAAGAATTTGTGACCGATGCACTTCCCGTGAGATTGATCGGAATGAATGCCGACCTGATGTGTCAATACATCGAGTTTGTTGCCGATCGCCTCCTGATGGAGCTTGGTTGTCCAAAAGTTTGGAACAGTACCAATCCATTTGACTTCATGGATATGATTTCCCTTCAGGGTAAAACCAACTTCTTTGAGAAAAGAGTGGGGGACTACCAGAAAGCCGGAGTCATGAAGTCCACCGAAACCACTGAGTCCTCTTCAAGATTCTCCATTGAAGAAGACTTTTAACCACCACTTTTCCCAATTCCCCACCCTTAACTATCTTTAGTATGCTAGTAATCAAACGAGACGGAAGACGCGAATCAGTACGATTCGACAAAATCACCGCAAGGATCGAGAATCTTTGCTATGAATTGGATCCCAAATTCATCCAGCCCATCGAGGTTGCTAAAAAAGTAATCGATGGACTTTACGATGGAGTCACTACCTCCGAATTGGACAATCTGGCGGCGGAGGTTTGCGCTTCTTTGACGGTGAGACATCCGGACTATGCGATTTTGGCGGCAAGAATTGCCATCTCCAATCTGCACAAGACTACTAGCCAGTCCTTTTCCAATACCATGAAAAGGCTGTACACTTATGTCAATCCAAAAACGGGTGAAAATGCTCAGCTGATCGATACAGAAGTGTATGGCATCATCAAAAAGCACGCGGCCAAACTGGATGAGGCAATTGATTACAAAAGGGACTTTGGGTATGATTATTTTGGGTACAAAACTCTGGAGCGAAGCTATCTGATCAGATTGGATGGAAAAGTAGTCGAAAGACCACAGCACATGCTCATGAGAGTGGCCGTGGGGATACACAAGGAGGACATTGAATCTGCGATTGAAACCTACAATCTTCTGTCTGAAAAGTGGTTCACGCATGCTACCCCTACGTTGTTCAACGCAGGAACTCCAAAGCCACAGCTATCTTCCTGCTTCTTGTTAACCATGAAGGATGACAGCATTGACGGGATTTACGACACGCTGAAGCAGTGCGCCAAAATCTCCCAATCTGCAGGAGGAATCGGTCTTTCTATCCACCATGTCAGAGCCAAAGGCAGCTATATCAAAGGAACCAACGGTGTTTCCAACGGAATTGTACCGATGTTGAGAAACTTTGACATGACAGCCCGCTATGTGGATCAGGGTGGCGGAAAAAGAAAAGGAAGCTTTGCCATTTATTTGGAACCTTGGCATGCAGATATCAAGGATTTCTTAGAACTAAAGAGAAATCACGGAAAAGAAGAAATGCGAGCCAGAGACTTGTTCTATGCGCTTTGGATTCCGGATCTTTTCATGAAAAGAGTGGAAAAGAACGAAGAATGGTCTCTTTTCTGTCCTAATGAAGCTCCAGGACTCTCTGATTGCTATGGAGAAGAATTCGAGCGACTGTATGAAAAATACGAGCGCGAAGGAAAAGCCAGAGAAACCATCAAGGCGCAGGAGCTTTGGTTTGAGGTCTTGGAATCTCAAATCGAAACCGGAACTCCTTACATGCTCTACAAGGATGCCGCCAATGGCAAATCCAACCAGAAAAACCTAGGTACCATCAAATCCTCCAACCTTTGCACGGAAATTATCGAGTACACAGCTCCGGATGAAGTAGCGGTTTGTAATTTGGCTTCCCTGGCCTTGCCAAAATTTGTCATGACAGGACCTGACGGCAAGCAGTATTTTGACCATCAGAAATTGTATGAAATCACCAAGGTCGCTACCAAAAACCTAAACAAGGTAATTGATATCAACTACTACCCTGTAGAAGAGGCCAGAAGATCCAATTTCAGGCATCGTCCGATCGGATTGGGCGTACAAGGCTTGGCGGATGCCTTTATCATGCTGAGAATGCCGTTTGATTCGGAGGAAGCAAGAGGACTCAATGAGGATATCTTCGAGACCATTTACTTTGCAGCAGCAGAAACCTCCATGGAGCTGGCCAAAACTCAGGGTACTTATGAAACTTATGAAGGAAGCCCGGCTTCTCAGGGAATTCTCCAGTTTGACATGTGGGGCATCACTCCAAAGTCAGGAAGATGGAAGTGGAATGAATTGAAGGATAAAATCAAAAAGTACGGCATGAGAAACTCCCTATTGGTGGCTCCGATGCCTACTGCTTCTACTTCCCAGATTCTGGGCAACAACGAATGCTTTGAGCCTTACACTTCCAATATTTACACTAGAAGAACGCTTTCAGGAGAATTCATCGTGGTGAATAAACACTTGATGAAAGACTTGATCAACTTGGGTCTTTGGAATGAAACCATGAGAAACAGATTGATCGCAACCAATGGTTCGGTTCAAAATGTTCCTGGCATTCCTCAAAACATCAAGGATTTGTATAAGACCGTTTGGGAGATTTCTCAAAAGGTCATCATCGACATGGCTGCTGATCGAGGGGCCTATATTTGCCAGTCCCAAAGTATGAACGTATTCCTCCAGGATCCCAATTTTGGAAAGCTTACCTCCATGCATTTCTACGCTTGGAAAAAAGGATTGAAGACAGGGATGTATTACCTCAGATCTCAAGCCGCGGCAGCTGCGATCAAGTTTACTTTGGACAAATCTGCTTTGGAACCAAAAGTGGAAAAGGCAAACGAAGCAGAGACCTTAAAAAATCAAAAGCAAGATGCCATTGCCTGCTCATTGGACGATCCGGAAGGATGCGAAATGTGCGGTAGCTAAAATAATTCTAGAGTTCGTAAAATGAATAAAGGCGCTTGATGGTATCAAGCGCTTTTTTGTTTGTCTATATTGTGCTATGAATGTACAGGAAATCAACTCCCGGCTTGAATCATTGAAAGAGGACAGCCAGCCCATTTTTGGAAAAATGACCGCCCAACATATGATTGAGCATTTGATTCTTACGATTAAAATCTCTTATGGAAGGATAAAAATCCCCCATTTTGAGCCTTCCGAGAGACAATTAAAGGAGAAACAGAATTTATTATATACAGTCATGGAATTTCCCGAAGGAATTAAAGCTCCCGGTCTT
>JAJLJS010000368.1:0-1951 GCA_033844545.1 Cyclobacteriaceae bacterium
CCCTCGCTGCTTGGGTAAGGTAAGTTGGGTCCTCGTTACCTTTTTCTGTGTGGAGTTTTTCATGAAAAAGCTCAGAAATTTCCTTTTTCTTCAGGTGAATCGCAGGCAGGACAATGTGACTGGGGGGCTGATGTAAAAACTGAACAATCCTTTCCCCCAAATCCGTATCCACTACTTCAATACCGTTCTTTTCCAAATACGGATTGAGATGGCATTCCTCGGTCAGGATGGATTTGCTTTTGACAATTGCCGTGCAATTTTGCTTTTGAAGAATTCCCAGGACAATCTGATTATGTTCTTCCGCATCTTTTGCCCAGTGAATTTGGATTCCGTTTTTTCGGGCATTTTTTTCAAACTCCACCAGGTAGTTCTCCAAATTGGATAGAACATTGTCCTTGATTTCAGAGGCAAGGTTGCGAAGGTCTTCCCACTCAGGAATGCTCTTGCTGATCCGGTCGCGTTTATCCCGCACAAACCACAGCGTTTCATCATGCCACTTGGCTTTGGCTTGGTCTTTTAAAAACTCGCTTGCAGCTTGTGGGTGGCTCATTTCATCGCTTGGTTAAGAATTTCTGCCAAATGCATGAATTGGATTTTTCTTCCTTCACGGCTGGCTATTCCCTGCAAATGCATGATGCAAGACATGTCTCCTCCAGTAAGAATTTCTACTTCATGGGCTAGATGATCTTCCAATCGGTCTTTTCCCATTCTCAGAGAGAGGGCCTCCTCGGTGACGGCAAAGGTTCCTCCAAATCCACAGCATTCATCTGTTCGGGAAAGTTCAACCCATTCCAGACCTTCTAGGTTTTCCAGAAGCATTTTGGCTTTGTTAAAAGGGGAAATATTCATTTCTGAACTGGAGGCAAGCCTCAGGCCTCTTTGTCCATGACAGGAAGCATGATATCCTACCCGATGGGGGAATTTTCCGGTTATCTTGTCGATTTTCAGGACATCGGTCAGAAACTCCGTCAGTTCAAAAATTTTGTGATGGAGTTGATGCTGGGCTTCCTCTTTTCCCTGGATTTTTGGGAAATGCTCTTTGACATGAAGAACGCAGCTCCCAGAGGGGGCGACCACGTAATCGTATTCGCCAAAAATGTCGATAAATCGCTCTGAAGTCCCTATTGTATCTCGCTCATATCCCGCATTGGCCATAGGCTGTCCACAGCAGGTTTGATCCATGGGATAGGATACCCGGCAGCCTAATTTTTCCAGAAGTTCGAGTGTGGCAATTCCAACCTTGGGATAAAACTGGTCCACATAGCAAGGAATGAAAAGTCCGATATGGGGAGAAGGATTATTCATGGAGGTATTGCATCAAGCATTCAAATTCACAAGCATGGCAGCACCGAGAGCAGAACCATTCGGGAAATCACTCGGGACGATCTCTTTTCCGGGGAGCTTGATGCGCAGCATTTCCAGAAAAATGTCATTGGCATTGAAGCCTCCATCTACGTAGATCCTTTCTACATCTGCACCGATCAGCACCAGTTTCAAAGAGGCAACCTGAATGTCTGTAAGTTCATGGATAAAGGTATAATAAGCTTCTGTAAATTCGGGGAACGAACCCCAATCTGATTTTTCTGCTTTTTTAAGACCGTAATCCTGTGGCTTCAGATACTGAAACCCGATTCGCTTGTCAGGATATTGGGCTACTTTTTCAAAAAGAGTCTTTTCAAACCTTAACCGTTTATAGGTACCTAAGGGAAGGCTCCAGTAGTTATACATTTGTTCAACTTGGTATTTATGCTCCTCCCCGATAAAAAGTCTGGAAATCTTGATGGGCTCTCCCGAAATGCTCAAAAACTGCAGGCAGTCCTGATTCAATTCTGCTTCCGTGAGCGGGGTTTTGTTGAAAGGATTGATGCTGATGGCCCAGGTGCCGGTGGAAAGTAGGACAAAAGGGTTTTTCTCCTGCTTTAAATAGGGCAACAAAGCCCCGGATGAGTCA
>JAJLJS010000369.1:0-20464 GCA_033844545.1 Cyclobacteriaceae bacterium
GAAGAGAGACAGTAGCATTGCCTCGGTCGGGTTTGTCAGTCAGGCCTTTTTCCCGGGCATTGATCTCGGTGACAGGTCGGGTGAGGTCCCGATTCCACTCGAGGGCATTCATACTCAGGTCAAGGTGAGCGTCTATCGTAAACATGGCTTAAAAGGCTTGTAGGACAAAAACAGTAGGGATTTTATGCAGATCAACGGGATGATTTTTCCAGTCTATAATCGTCTTGGTTTGGATCATTTCATCCGCTGCGGTAAGATTCTTTGCTATGCAGAGCTTGGTTTGAGGAGCCAATGTCGATAGAAGGTCTTCCAGCAATTGGTTATTTCGGAAGGGCGTTTCCATAAAAATCTGAGCTCGTTTCTCCCGAATAGATTCGGCTTCGAGTTTTTTCAAAGCAATTGACCTTTCTCTTTTATCAATCGGTAAGTAACCATGAAAAGCAAAAGACTGTCCATTGAAGCCGGAACCCATTAGTGCCAAAAACATGGAACTAGGCCCGGAAATCGGCACGACCTGGATACCCTTTTGGTGGGCATAGGCTACGGCCAAAGCTCCCGGATCTGCGATACCCGGACAGCCAGCCTCAGAGATTATCCCGATATCAGCTCCATTGATCAGCGGCTGCATCAGTCGGTTAATGGATTCTGGAGGAGTACCTTTATCTAATACTTCCATGTGTACGGCTTCTAAATTGACATCCAGCTTTAAGCTTGAGATATATCTCCTGGCAGATCGGGGATTTTCAACCAAAAAGATCTTGGTATGGGCGATGACATCTTGAACTTGTGGTGAAATCACCCAATGGGCCGTGTTTTCGGCTATGACATTGGGTATTAAGAAAAGCTTTCCTTTGGGCATTTTATCAGAAAGAGATAATGGGGGCGAAAGTTAAAATTAAACAGGCAAAATCATTACCTTTTTGATCATTATCACCTTCCCTAATTCTGACATGAAGATTAGAATTCTTACACTCGGCCTATTGTATTTGCTTTCGATCCAAGCCTCTCCCCAAAATCTCAAAGCCCTCGTCGGTGGCACCCTGATCGACGGATTCGGAGGCACTCCCATCCGCAATTCGGTTATTATTATCGAAGGCGAGCGGATCAAAGCTGTGGGGCAAGTGGGCAGCCTAGCGATTCCGGCAGGTGCAGAAGTCATTTCTACAGAAGGAATGAGCGTTTTGCCGGGCCTTTGGGATATGCATGTGCACTTGATGCTCAATGGTCACAGCGACTAGACCCATTGGGATACGACCTATTTGGATGTTTTGGGTTCGGTGATCATGCCTTCCTCGGCACATCAACTACTCATGGCTGGAGTGACCAGTGCAAGAGATTTGGGGGCTCCTTTAGAACCAAGCATTGAAGTAAGAGACCGAATCAATCGAGGAGAAATTCCGGGTCCGACCATTTATGTTTCAGGGCCATTTATCCAAAAAGCCCCCTATCCAGGCACGGAGGCTTTCCGATGGGGAGTGAATGGGGCTGCCGATGCGCGCGCCAAAGTCAAAAAACTGATCGATGCAGGAGTCGATGTGATCAAGCTGATCGATCAAGATCAAATGACCCTAGAAGAAGCCAAAGCTGTGGTGGATGAAGCACATAAATACGGCAAAATGGTTGTTGGCCACTCCCATCGCCCGGACGAAATCCGAATAGGACTGCAAATCGGCGTGGATAATTTTGAACATACGGGTTTAAGTTCCGCCCCAGAATATCCTGCCGACATCATGCAACTACTTAAGGAAAGATCTGCTAAAATGAATTTGGGGCCACTTTTTTGGACTCCTACTGTCGAGGGTCTCTGGAATTATGAATATGTCAGGGACAATCCTGAAAAACTGGATGATCCATCTTGGCATTTAGGCCTGCCGGATTCCATAATTCGTGATATCCGCGCATCCTTAAGATACCCAGGAAGGATGTCCTACTTCCAATTGACGCCTGTGAGAAAACCAACCTTGACCAGAAAGTTTGCTCAGCTAAGAGAAAGTGGAGTTGTCATGTTGGTGGGAACGGACAGCGGTATTCCGATGAAATTCCACAGTCAAAGCACTTGGAATGAGTTGGATGTGTGGGTAAATCAATTTGGCATGGATCCGCTTCTTACCATTAAAGCAGCGACCTATTGGCCTGCGGTAGCCATGAAAGTGGACAAGGACTACGGCACGATTTCGGAAGGAAAATATGCTGACATCATCGCTGTGCGTGGAGACGTTCTACGATACATCAACCTACTTCAGGATGTGGATATGGTGATGAAGCATGGGAAGCAGGTGAAATGATCAGTCTCAGTAGGCAGAGCCAGGGATCAGTCCCAGTGGTCAGTCTCAGGGTACTAGGAGCAACCGGGATAAATTAAAGAGAAAAAGCTGCCTCTTTTTAGGAGACAGCTTTTGGATTGATACAGAAATGAAAATCAAGCTTCACTTTGCTGAGTTTTTTTCACTTGGCTGGTGTGTAGCCAATCGCGTAAGGTGTCCAGATTTCATAGATAGGCATCCCTGTAGAGCTCAGACCACTGTGATGCCATTCTCCATCGATGACCTCAAAATCAAAACCCAAACTGGCTCCTACCCGATTATTATCCCGGGAAAAGAAGGTGATGTTTTCAGTGTATTTCCCGTCTTTGGCGGTGTAAGTTCCTCCACCGGTTCCTGAAAATTCCCGGGTTTCAGAATTGAAGGCCACCCATTGAAATCTGCCTCCACTCAGGATTTTGATCGTACGCCGCGCGCCAGGAGTAGATCTGGAAATCTGATCGTCTCTCTTTCTACCGGTAATTACCCAATTTCCAGTCAGTTCGTCTTTTGCCTCCGAGAATCTTTCCCAAACCTCGACCAACATTCCGTTATTCGTATTTGCAGAAAGGGTTAATTTATTTCCGGAAAGTTCAGCTTTGAAGGGAGTGGTCGTTCCAACCTGAAGCGGATTGAGCGTGAAAAAATCCAAGGTTTCCGAGTATCTACCGTTGGTGAAGGAATACGGGCCTCCTCCAGCTCCGATAAAGGCATTGTCGCTTACATTTTTGACCCCAAAGGCAAAATAATCATCTTGGTAAATTTTAATGAACTCTTGCTCAGTCATTGCCTTTCCATTTTGGCTCACCAGCTTCCAGGCACCCTCCAAACTTTGCCCACTGACCCAGGAAAACAGGAGGAAAAGGGGTAAAACAAGAAATTTTTTCATGGCTATTGGATTAAAGTTTCTATTTACAAATTCTTCAACAAAGCTTAGATTTCCAACTGATTCCTATTTTCCGGTATTTGAAAGTGAAGACAGGCAAAAAATGAAAGAATTTACCCTCGGATCCAGTGCTGATGAAATCCTCAAACTTTTCCCGGAAGGAAAGGTGAAAAAAGTCAGGCTGGGAAATTTGGAAATCGGAATCCTTCGAAAACAAGATTCATTTTTTGGGTTCGAATTATTCTGTCCACACCGGGGAGCTTCATTGCTAAACGCATTTACCAATTCTTCCGGAGAACTCATCTGTGCCTTACATGAATACCGCTTTGATCTCAAAACAGGTCAGGCAAAAACGGGATCTTGTAGAGATTTAATCCTATATCCCTGTCGGCTGACGGAAAAAGGACTGGTGATAGAAGTTCCGTAAAATCAATGAAGTTTTGCTCCGTTTGGCACCGTTCTTTCCACAATGGCAAGAATAATTCCACCTTCCTTGGAAGTAAAGCCGGTTACCAAAACTTCGGACATAAAATCTGCTATCTGCCGAGGCTTAAAATTACAAACACAAATTACCTGCATCCCGATCAAATCTTCCGGATGGTAATGAAAAGTGATCTGGGCAGAAGATTTTTTGGTCCCGAGCTCTTCCCCAAGGTCAATCCAAATTTTATATGCCGGATTTCGGGCTTTTTCAAATTTTTCTACCTTGATAATGGTACCGACTCTAAAGTCTATTTTGTTGAAATCTTCGATGTCAATCGTTTGCATAGATATATTTTTTGTTATTTTTACGAACCTAAAGCCAAAAATCTGGTTACAGTATTTGGTATTCTACCAAAAGCACCGTCAAAAACAAAAGGATATATGTCAAAAAGTATTGGGATATTTAGTCTTACCCTCTGTGGACTTCTTCTATTTTCCTTAAATGCCTCAGCACAAACTGAAAATGAAAAGGTTGAAGATATGGCTCCAAAATCAGGGGACAGACCCATCACACCTTTGGTTGATGATCACACTACCTCCCAAGAAGGCAACAATCCTTTCCTTTCTCCGGGGCTAAAAACTACCCCTTCCAAAACTAGCCCGGTCAAACGAGATCTTCCGGCTGGAGGCATTCTCCAAGACAAGGATCCTAAAAAGGCAGAATCTCCATCCACTCTTTCATTTAATATTTTTCTGTATGTGGTGGATAAATTTAAAGACAACAATCTGAAAGCAGACTAAACGTAAAAAGAGGCATTAGCCTCTTTTTTTTGTCTAGTTTCATTTACATTCTTCTGAAAACCCTAGTCCTTTATTGATTTTCGGCCATAAAGGCTTCCAAATCCTTCAGGGTAATTTTATTTTCGTAGTAGGCTCTTCCAAAAACTGCCGCACGCACTCCCAAATCCCTTAGTTTTTTGAAATCATCGATTCCTCTTACGCCGCCAGAGGCTGCAAGATGGATATCCGGGAATCTTTTCATCACCTCTTCATACAGCTCAAAATTCGGCCCTTCCATCACCCCATCCCGAGTGACATCTGATACTTTCAGATACTTTAGCCCTTGTTCATAAAATAACTCAATATGGTCGAAGAGGTCGATTTCAGTCTTTTTCAGCCAACCCCGAATCTTGATTTTATGATCTATGGGATTAGTATCCGCGGCTAGATTTATCTTTTCTCTTCCATAGGAAAGAATAAACTGTGCGAACCTCTCGGGATGGTTGGCAGCCGCTGAAGCGATGGTGACGGACTTTGCACCAAATTCAAAACATTTGATCACATCCCCATCCGTGGTAATCCCACCGGTAAAATCAATCTTGAGATCTGTATATCCGGTGATTGCTTCGAGGATATGATAGTTTTTAGGCTCTCCTCTTCGGGCACCGTCCAAATCTACCAGGTGGAGCCTTTCAATCCCGATTCCCTCGAAGGCCTGTGCAATCTCAAGAGGATTATTGGAAATAACCTCTTCTGTGGCAAAATCACCACGGACAAGACGGACACATTTACCGTTAATCAGCCAAATAGAAGGGATAATTTCAAACATAAAGAATGATAAAGTGAGGTTTGAGAGAGTACTTTTTTTTGATATTCTGGATAAATATACAATTCAAAGGCAAAAATCTTAACATGTTCTAGGCTAATCAGCATCATTTTGAATAAACAAGCTGAAAATTTGAGGATTTGGAAATCGAAAAAAATTTGTCTTTAAATCCTCCTGAATCTTTTTGACCTTCAAATTTTAGGGTATCCTAAGACGGGATCATTCTTCGAAAAATTTCAGCTTCGCCAACCTTCCTCCACTTCCCGAAGCCCAAATACTTTGACCATCCGCAGCGATTTTAACCGAATGAAAGCCTCTGTCCGATAAAGATTCCCATGTATACCCAAAATCCCTGGAAAAATCTGCTCCCGATGGTCCTACAGCCACCAATAGATCCATCTTCTCCCCAAATGCAATTCCCGATCTGTAGCCTAAGGGTAGTTTCTTTGGAACCCGATTTGGCCAATCACCTACCAAAACCGAATTTCCTTCTTGGGAATCCAAAAGCGTGTAATCTCCTCCCACCATCACCAGGTAATCCTTCACTTTTACCACCGCAAAAACGCCCTTGGAAGGTTCCCCTTGGGCCATTTCCGGAAGTTCTTGGTGGATCCATTCTCCCTTTTCCTTGGAAAAATAATGCCATCGGGCTACTGATCCTCCGGTAGCAAACCCAATTCCCTCCCTGCTTGCAATCAAAGAAGAAGAGCTTGCGGCAAAGGCAGCTTCTCCGGGAACAGCTTCTGGCAAAGGATCCATACTCTTCCAAGTAACCCCTCCATCCTTTGTTTCCAAAACCATCCATTTTCCCCCCAAGGGATCTCCCAAGACATAGCCATTCTTTTTATCCGAAAAAGAAATCGCATCAAAAAATGCTTCTGAACCTTCTTGATGAACTTTTTCCCAGGATTTTCCGCCATTGCTAGTCCGATAAATCACAGCAGGCTGCCCGGCAGAAGCGGCTATTGCCGTCAGAGCATCCCAGGCATGAATGGACCGAAAATCCACTGTGTCCAAGCCCCCAATCAATCCAGATTCCCAAGTTTGTCCTCCATTTGTGGTTTTTAGCCAGGTGCCATTGGACCCGCTAGCCCAACAAATTTTCGAAGAAACCGGCGAAAGCCCCCGTAAGGAGGCTTTCACCACTGGCTCAAATTCATCCCAAGCTGGATTTTGGGCAGATACTTTGGGGCAAAACCAGATTGCCACCATCAGGATGAGAAGTTTTCTCATGCAATATCTACTTTGCGATAGGCCTCGATCAAAGCTATTTCGCCTTCTTTTCCAGGCTTGGCATTGCCATGCTCCATTCCCATTACTCCTGTAAACCCTTTTTCATGAATCCATTTGAAGACATTGGAATAATTGATCTCACCGGTTCCGGGTTCTTTTCTGCCCGGATTGTCCCCAATTTGGATATAAGCGATTTCACTCCAGGTTTTGTCCATGGTGGCAATCAAATTTCCTTCATTTCGCTGCATATGGTAAATGTCATAGAGAATCTTGCAAGAAGGACTTCCTACAGCCTTGCAGATCATATAGCTCTGATCGGCATGACGGAGAAACAAGTCTGGATTGTCACTCAAGGGCTCCAAAACCATCGTCAACCCGTGCGGTTCAAAGATCTCCGCGCCTCGCTTTAGCGCTTCGATGACATTGCCTGTCTGAACCCCTATTGGGAGATTTCTCTCAAAATATCCAGGAACCACCGTCATCAACCTGGCATTGACACGCTTGGCCACTTCCACCGATCTTCGGCAGGTCTCCAGAAATTTATCCAGAAACTCCTGCTTCCCGGTGGTTAGGGATACTTTCCAATTATCTCCTCCATCCACTACAAAAACCCCCATTCTCATACCCAAATCGGTCATTGTTTTTGCAATCAGTTCCTGATCTGCCACTGACCTTCCCAGCATGCCATTGTCTTCCAGGGAGCGAAACCCCTGATCCGCCATGAATTTCAATTCATCTACCAATCCTCCCGGGGCGTGATTTTTAAACATCCCGAAGTGAGGAGCAAAGTCCATGTTGAAAGGGGCTGCCTTTTTATCCTGTGCAAATGCAGGAAGAGACATGGTTCCTGCAGCACTTAAAACTGCACTTCCCAAACCAATTTTCTTGATAAATCCTCTTCTTTCCATTTTTAGATCACTTTGGTTTTTCCAGGCACAGCATGGGGATAGAATCCATCGGCATTCGGCACCAATTTAGGAGTTGCGTCCCAAGCCAGAGTTTCTGGGAAAAGATCAACAGTCCCGTTCAACGCCTCTTCCCAAGTCATCACTTTTCCGGAATAAGTGGCATAGCGTCCCATAATAGCTGTCATGGTGGACTTAGCCGCATTTTCGGCATCGGCAAATTTATATTCACCTTTGACCAATGCTGCCCAAAGCTCGTCGTGTTCTTGTTGATACGGGTTAGGTTGGTTTTCCCGATTGTGATCATAGATCACATTTCCTTTCCAATCGGTCATGGTTCCATGGTTTCCTGCACTTAGGAATACTTTCCCTTTGGTACCCTGAAAAGACTCGTCTACCCGGTTAGCTGCCCCAGGGAAATGTCTACACTCCGAATGAATCACCGATCCATCTGCGTAAGTGAAAGTCAGTACATGATGGTCAAAAATCTCCCCATGTTCCCTTCCGGTTCTGACCTGACGTCCCCCTGTACCTTCGGCTTTGACAGGATAGGCGTTTTTCACCCAGTTGGCGATGTCGATATTGTGGACATGCTGCTCCACGATGTGATCCCCACACAGCCAGTTGAAGTAATACCAGTTTCTCATTTGATATTCCATTTCAGTCATTTCAGGCTTTCTTTCTCTTACCCATACTCCTCCATCATTCCAATAGACCTGACCCCCGGTGATCTCACCCAGCTGCCCATCGTGGATTCTTTTGATTACCTCCCGGTAGTTATTTTGATAATGCCGTTGAAGACCGACGACGACATTGAGTTTTTTTGCCTTCGCCTCTTCTGCCGCAGCCAAAACTCTCCGGATCCCCGCAGCATCTGTAGCGACTGGCTTTTCCATAAAAATCTGCTTTCCCTGCTTCACCGCCTCTTCAAAGTGTTGGGGACGAAAACCTGGAGGGGAAGCTAAAATTACCACGTCTGCTTCAGCGATGGCTTGCTTGTAGCCTTCGAATCCAACAAACATTTTTTCTGGGGTGACTTTGACTTTTTCTTCCCCATATTTGCCTGAAATGGCTTTGTAGCTCTGCTCAAGCCGGTCCTGAAAAGCATCTGCCATGGCGACCAACTGAATCGGATGACCTGTCTCAAAGGCCTGAAATACTGCGCCAGTGCCTCTGCCACCACATCCGATGACTGCAAGTTTCAGATGATTGTCTGGTGCAGCATAAGCTCCTGGCACCAAAAAGGAGGGAGAAAGCAGGCCTCCGGTTACCAATGCGGAGGTTTTGATAAAATCCCTGCGGGAATTTAGGTTTTTCATGGTATAGGTTATTTTGGTTAATAATCAGCGATAGGTTCTTGGGTAAAATAAGCCCGGATTTCCTCGGGAGAAGGGGCATTCAAGGGTCTAACAAGACGCATCCCAAGAAATGGGGCTTCCGGAAACCACCATTGGCTTTTGGGGATTTGGGGGTCGATTCTCTTCCAATACGGATCTGAAGCGTTCCGAAATGCCGAACCGATTTCCTCAGACTTGGATTTAAAGCTTCCACCTCGGACCACGTGGGGATACAATTTATCCGCAGGATTATATGGATTGTCCTTGAGTGACCTGCCGTAAAAGTCCGCCTCGTAGAAATCCATTGTCCATTCCATGACATTGCCATACATGTCAAAAAGTCCCCATGGATTGGGTTTTTTGGTCCCTACCGGTTGTGTACTTTCTTGACTGTTGCTGGCGATCCAGGCATAATCGGACAATTTCGTCTCATCATTTCCAAAGAAAAATCTCTCCCGAGAGCCTGCCCGGGCAGCATATTCCCATTCTGCCTCAGTCGGCAATCGATAAAAAATGCCGGTTTTCAAATAGAGCCAGTGGCAAAACTGAATGGCTCCATACTGGGTCATGCCTACCGCTGGCTTTCGTTCTTTTCCCATTCCAAAGGTCATGTCCAAATACGGCAAACTCGGCCTGGTAAGCGCATCTACCCGCTCCTCAACGCCCCCTTCGGTCATATTTTCCTCGTAAATCTTATCCAGAAAAAGCTCATAGGCCTCCCAAGTCACCTCGTGGGTTCCCATCCAAAAGGCATCGATTTTTACCTCGTGAGCAGGATTTTGGTCGGGAAAATTTGGGTCCTCCGAACCCATGACAAATACTCCGGCAGGGATGGGAGTCATGTCAAAACTGACTTGAGTACCCGGAATTTTTTGGGTATAGGCCTCAAAAACTTCGGAATCGTTGAGCTGAAAGCTGGAACAAATCAATAAACTGGCTAAAATACTTTTCTTCATCAGAAGGTTGGAAAATTCAAACTAGAATAGAAACACTCGTACACAGGTGACGGAATCCGGGACTATAGCCTATTCACCACCTCTTTTTTGGGAATCCTTACGGCCCACATTCCTCTTAGATCTCCCACTTTATGGCCTACGGCTAAGTCTTGCGGATAAAGAGTTTCCAAGGTTTTTTGGGTTTCGGCATTAATATCTTTTCCCGGCTCACCATGGCAGTTAAGACACAGACCACCGGGAATGACAATAGCCTTGGTGTACAGCAAGATTTCTCCATTCTTCAGTTTTTGAATATTTGGATCACTTTGGAGTCCATTTTCAGCATTGTATTCATAGGCCTCCAAAATGGGTTCTTCATCGGAATCCGGCTGATCGGCAGGATTTCGATAATCGTTGGAAACACGTCGGACAGAAACACCATGTTTTGTGGCTACCTCCTCCAAAATCGGAAATGCAGAGATCTTGCAAAATTCAATAGCCCCCGAAACTCCTTTTTCGGATATGGCATTTTGAAGCTGTTCAAGGAGATTTGATTGCGCCTCTTGGGTAATCGAATCCCCCCAGATCATGGCTTCTTCCTGGATTTCCACCTCGGTCAGCCGCTTCACTTCCATGGTATTATTGACTTCGTCAAAGACTTCTTTGGACACTCTTTCACCCCCTCCACAGGAAAACAGCAACCCAGATCCAAGGAATACCCATACAACCTTCTTCATCTCTTAATCTGATTATTTAGCTAAAATTAGAAAAAACCCCGCCTTTACCTATCATTGAGGAAGATGGGTGAGGTTGAAATTTACCTTTGATCCTTAGAGTTTTTAACCTAAGAAATTCAAAATATTTAAATATGGAGTAAATTGGATGCGATTGCCAGATGTAAAATGAGACGAATCCCATTTTTGAGTTTATTGTTTTTCCTACTTGGATTCTACGCACAGAGCCAAACTCTGACCCGGATGCAAAGCTGGGGGTTGGATTTCGAATCTGTTTTTTGGGTGAATTCACAAACTGCCTATGCGGGAGGAGAAAATCTATTGGCAAAAACCGTCAATGGTGGGCAAACCTGGACAGAAATCCCATTTCAATTTGAGGGCCGAGTGGTGGACATCCACTTTTCCAGTGAAAATCAAGGCTGGGCTGTGGGGAAAAATGGCTTATTGCTAGAAACCCAAGATGGAGGTCAAACTTGGAAATCGATCAGTCTGGGATTTTCAGGAGACTTTTTCCGGGTCAAATTCTCAGGAAATTTGGGATTAATCACCGGATCAGGAGGGAAACTATTCCTCAGCTCGGATTTAGGCAAAACCTGGATTTCTTCTGAATCAGGAAGCACCCAAGACCTTTTCGGAGCTCATATAGTCAATGAAAACCTTCTGTTTCTCTCCGGAAAAAGCGGGACGATCCTAAAAAGTCAAAATGGGGGGCAAAGCTTTCAGAAATTATCCATTTCTACCACCTCAGACCTTTATGCGGTAAGTTTTACCTCCTCTCTTATCGGGTATGTCTCGGGAGAAAATGGAGTAATTTTCAGAACACAAGACGGAGGAACTACCTGGACGCCTTTGGTCTCAGGAGTGACCGTCCCGCTTCGGGATCTTTCCACTTCCTCTCTGGATTCACGAATAATCGCCGCTGTAGGAGACCAGGGAACCGCCATTCAAAGCAATACTACCGGAGCCTCATTTGTCAAAGTTTCCTTGGGTACCAATTTCTCGAAAAACGTCAAAGCTATAGGGTTTATTCCGAATACTCTTGGCGTTTGGATTTGTGGAGCGGATGGATACATGGCTTCTTCGACCAATGGTGGAAGAAATTATACCACCAGACTTGATGGATATCGAAATGACTTCACGGGAGTGGATTTTAAAAATGAAACTCAAGGTTTTGTGGTTGGGCAAAAAGGCCAGTTTTTGGTGACGGCTAATGGAGGAACAAGCTTTATCAGCCGGCCAATTCCAGAAACTTTTGACATTATTACGCTGGATTTTTGGAATGCAGCTTTCGGGTATGTTTCAGGACCAAATGGCAAAATCTATAGAACCACCAATGCTGGATCAACTTGGCTGGAAAGAAGCATTCCTTCCAGTCCTCAGGTGAATGGATTTTACCTTTTCGCTCCCTCGGTTCTTTATGTAGCCGGCAATTCAGGTTTTGTGGCCAGATCCTCAGAATCAGGGGACGTCTGGGATAAAAACACTACGACCAATACCTCCGAAAATCTAAAAGATTTGATGTTTTTCGATTTTCAATTTGGAGTGGCAATAGGAGAAAATGGGCAGCTATCCTATTCGAATGGAGGAGCAGTCTGGACCAATCTCCCAAAAATCACCACTGAAAATTTAAATGGAATGGCCAAAATAGACGGGTTGCAGGCCCTTGCAGTCGGCAACAAAGGCACCATTATCAAAACCTCCGACATGGGGATTACTTGGAAGCAAATCGCGATTCCATTCGAGGAAGATCTATTGGCTGTGGATTTTTTTGATAGTCAGACTGGTTTTATCAGCGGAAAAAAGGGCCTTTTCCTTGCCTCCAAAGACGGCGGAGAAACCTGGACCAAGATTGCTTCAGGAACGTACCGGGATTTGACTGCGGTCAGCGTTGGAGTACCTTTGGTCGCCTATGCTGCAGGGAAAGACGGCACAATCATCAAGTATACCTGTGTACCTCCGACTGGAAGCTTGGGCGCAATTTCCGGAAAAGCAGAATCATGCTTGGGGACAGACACCTACAGTATTCCAACCTTTCCCGAACCAGGGTCTGAAATAGTCTGGAGGGTAGATGGGGGAGAAATTGTCAGGGGTCAAGGAAGCAGTTCCATAGAAGTAAATTGGACCAATGCAGGTAGGAACGGAGTCTTTGTCAGCAGAGTGAATTTTTGTGGGGCAGGCGAAACCTCTTTTAGAGAAGTGCAGGTTCTCAGTAACCCTCCTTCAAATCTTGTCATTCAGGGTGAAGGGACCGTTTGCCAGGAGCAAGTCAGCACCTATAGCTTACCCCAAGTACCAGGATCTACCTACAACTGGGTCCTGACCGGAGGAGAACTGGTACAAGGCCAGGGAACGAGAACAATCCAAGTCAGATGGACTACGGCTGGACCAGGTTTGCTTTCGGTAGAATTGGAAAACCGTTGCGGGAAATCTTCCAAAATCAATTTGCCAGTTCAAGTTTTAACCAAACCAGCACAGCCTTCCCCAATTACCGGAGAGATTTTGGTTCCTTTCGGAATTCAAACGTATTCCATAGAGCAAGTGGCCGGCCTGGATTACAGATGGACTTTAGCCGACGGAGGCAAAATTCTGTCTGGTCAGGGAACTCCCCGAGTTCAGATTCAGTGGGAAAAAGAAGGAAAATTTGACTTGAATGTTGAAGCTCAAAACGCCTGTGATTTTGGACCTGGGAGGACTCTTCAGGTAACTGTCAATATCATCACCGGTCTTGAACCCGAATCAGGGGACGGGACTATAAAAATCTTTCCAAATCCCAGCTTTAATGGTACGGTTACTCTCGAGTCAAAACATCTGGGTCAATGGACAGAACTGGAATTGTTTAATTCTCTGGGTCAAAGTATCAGGACCCAGGCTATTTTGCCCGAAACCACTTCCATTTACCTCGAAAATCTTCCCAAGGGGAATCTTTTCATCCGGCTATCTGGACCTAAAGGCAGTATCCGGAAAAAGATTCTGGTTCTCTGAATTTTTTCCAAAAATAAAAATCCGAGGAAAGGCAAATGGCCGTCATGAAACCAAATATTATTTTGATTAAATGAAATTAATTCATTTTAATTTCGGTTTTATCAAAATTTCAAACTGAATAATCAAATTTATCAAAACTTTATTCTGAATCAGTTTTTTGTTTAATGCAAAACATTTCTGTCCTTTGGGGTAAAATATAAACCCAATGAACCCCAGAAATTTTCACCCAGAAAGCCTTATGATGTCCTATGGCTATAAGCCGGAGCTATCAGAAGGCGCGATTAAATGTCCGATCTTTCAGACATCTACCTTTGTCTTCAAATCAGCCCAAGAGGGGAAGGAATTTTTTGAATTGGCCTATGGAAAAAGAGAGAAAAATCCCGATGAACAACCCGGTCTAATCTACTCCAGGCTGAATAATCCAGACCTCCAAATCCTGGAAGAAAGACTTTGCCTTTGGGATGGAGCAGAGAAGTGCGCCGTCTTCGAAAGTGGAATGTCCGCCATTTCCACAGTCCTTTTGGAATTTCTCAGACCTGGAGACCATCTTCTCTACAGCATGCCAGTGTATGGGGGTACCGATCATTTTATCAACAAAGTCCTTCCGCAATATGGAATCAAGGGAATTGGATTCACTCCAGATGAAACCAAAGAGGAGATATTGGCTAAAGCCGAGGGAAAATCGGTGAAATTGATCTATGTGGAAACTCCTGCCAATCCTACCAATGCCCTGTTTGATTTAGGACTTTGTAGAGAAATTGCAGATTCCTTGAGTACAGCTGATTCCCGGGTATATGTCGCTGTGGACAACACCTACATGGGGCCCCTTTGGCAGCATCCCCTTAAACTGGGAGCTGACTTAGTTCTTTATTCTGCCACCAAATACATCGGAGGCCATTCGGATTTGATCGCAGGAGCAGTCTTGGGAAATGCCGCCCTAATGCAGCGAGTATTGACTTTGCGGACATTTTTAGGCAACATGGCAGGACCATGGACAGGATGGTTGTTGATGAGAAGCTTGGAAACCCTGAAAGTCAGAATGACCCAACAAGCGGAAAATGCCGCTAAAGTGGCTGACTATCTGGCCCAACATCCCAAAGTAGAGAAAGTCTATTATTTGGGACATTTGAAGCCAGGTACATCCCAATATGAGATTTTCCGGAAACAACTGACCTCTGCGGGTGCCATGGTGTCTTTTGCTATCAAGGGTGGTGAAAAGGACGCCTTTAAATTTTTGGACAGTTTAAATCTCTTTCATCTGGCCGTGTCTTTGGGAAGTACTGAGTCCCTGGCTGAGCATCCAGCTACCATGACCCACAGTGATGTCAGCGAAGAAGATCGATATCGATTGGGTATTTCCGAAAAATTGGTGAGGCTATCGATCGGTGTTGAAAATTACGAAGACCTTATTTGGGATATTCAGCAGGCGCTAGAAAAAGTATAATTCAAAAAAAGGGATGAGTTAGACCTCATCCCTGATTACTACATATTGGAATATGTCTCCGACTTTTCCTCTTTTGATATAGGCTTTTTTGAGTATAGCTTCCGGGATATATCCTGCCTTTTCGAGTACGCTCATGGATTCCCCATTGAAGTCATAAACTTGGGCAAAAACTCTTTCGATATCGAATTTTTCGAAAATGTATCGGGTATACAGCTTTACTGCCTCGGTCGCTATACCTTTCCCCCAAAATGGTTCTCCCACCCAAAATCCCATTTCTGCATTGGTTCTTAATTCATTTTTTCCTCTTTCAGAACCGATGGATCCGACCAGTCTTCCTTCAAATTCTATGGCAAAATTCTGTGGGGGATTGAACTTTTGATTATGCTCAATCCAGTGTCGGGCATCATGAATCGTGTAAGGCTGGGGAAAACTATCCCGAAGATTCATGGCTATCTTGGGATTATTGGCTAGAGGATATAGCTGATGGAAATGAGCCTCATTCCAGGTCACTAAATTAATTTCTCTTTCTCCAGCAATGATCATAAAAGTTGACGGTTGATTTAAGGGTTTGTACGCTATTCAATATAAGTTCTTTAGTGGGGACCACCAAAGAAGAATGGATTACTCAATGCCACCCGCCTGCATTTTCTCCAAATTTTCTGCCAATCTCAATGCCGAAATGAATTCTTCGATATGTCCGTCCATGACTTCAGGAAGATTGTACACGGTCTTGTTGATTCGATGATCGGTAACCCTGGATTGGGGATAGTTGTACGTACGGATTTTATCAGAGCGGTCCCCGCTGCCGACCATGGATTTGCGCTGGGCACCCACTGCTTCGTTGTGCTTGGCCAGCTCGATTTCGTAGAGTCTTGAGCGAAGTACTTTTAGGGCTTTTTCGAAGTTTTTGATCTGGGATTTTTCATCCTGACAAGTCACCACCAATCCGGTTGGATTATGAGTTAATCGAACCGCTGAGTAAGTGGTATTGACCGACTGTCCTCCTGGCCCTGAAGAACAATAGGTATCTTTCCGAATATCATTCATATCCAAATGGACTTCGACCTCGTCCATTTCCGGAAGCACCGCCACAGAAGCTGCGGAAGTATGGACCCGACCCTGAGATTCGGTTGCCGGAACTCTTTGTACCCGATGAACGCCAGATTCATACTTCAGCATCCCATACACATCCGCTCCGGAGACTGTGGCGATGATTTCCTTATATCCTCCGGAAGAGCCAAAAGTCAAATCCAAAACGGTCAATTTCCACCCCTGCATTTCACAGAATCTCTCATACATTCGGAAAAGATCGCCAGCAAAAATCGCAGCCTCATCTCCACCTGTTCCTCCGCGGATTTCGAGGATACAATCTTTGGAATCATTGGGATCCTTGGGAATCAAGAGTTGCTTTAGCTCCTCCTCCAGTACTTCTTTTCTTTCCCGAAGATCTTCCAGTTCCAATTTGGCCATTTCCCTGAATTCAGGATCTTTTTCCTTGTCAAGGATCTCTTTGGAGCTATCAATGTTTTGCAAGACCAAGGTATATTCATCATACGCAGTAACAATCTTTTCGAGGTCCTTGTATTCTTTGGTCAGCTTGGCATACTTGGCCATATCAGCCATAGAATCCGGCAATATGATCAGCTGACCTACTTCTTCAAATCGTTCTTTAAGTGCTTGTAATTTATCGAGCATGATTTTTTTCTTGGCAGCGCAAAAGTAAGGATTTTATTGGCTGGACAGGTGCTGAACTTGAGGATCCCAAGTGATTTTGTAGCGTCGGATTGCAGTTCTCCGTTCTTTAGACATGAGAAAACTCCCCATAATTTTATTTTTCGGCTCTTTGTTTATTTTTTCTCACTGTGAGAAAGAGGAGCCAAACCTTTCCTGCATTGATCCGGATAAAATCAGGTCAGGACCCTGTACTTTGGATTACAATCCTGTTTGCGGTTGTGATGGAAAGACCTACCCCAATTCCTGTACTGCAGACCTTGCTGGGTTAAAATCCTGGAGTCAAGGTCCCTGCAAGTAAAAAGCCCGAGAAAAATCCCGGGCTTAAGTATTTTATTCTACTGTGACAGATTTGGCTAAGTTTCTCGGCTGATCCACATTGCAGCCTCTCATTACTGCAATATGATAGGAGAAGAGCTGTAGCGGAACCACCGCCACCAGAGGAACGAAAGCTTCATGTACTGCAGGGATTTCGATTACGTGATCGGCCATCGCTTTTACCTGAGTGTCCCCTTCAGTCACTACAGCAATAACTTTTCCTTTCCTGGCTTTAACTTCCTGAATATTGCTGACAACTTTTTCATAGGAGCTATCCTGAGTGGCAATGAAGATCACTGGCATTTCCTCATCAATCAGAGCGATTGGACCATGTTTCATTTCTGCAGCTGGGTAGCCTTCGGCATGGATATAGGAAATTTCCTTCAATTTCAAGGCCCCTTCCAAAGCCACCGGAAAGTTGTATCCCCTTCCGAGATAAAGCATGTTTCGAGCATCTTTGTACTCAGAGGCAATATATTTCACCAATTCATTGGATTGAAGTGCTTTCTCCACTTTTGAAGGTACTGCAGCCAATTCATGGAGCAATTGAATGTATTTGCTTTCAGGAAGGGTACCTCTTTGGTAGCCAAGTTTCAAAGCCATCATGGCCAATACAGAAATCTGAGCGGTAAAGGCTTTTGTGGAAGCCACCCCAATCTCAGGCCCTGCATGGGTGTAAGAACCCGCATGGGTAGCCCGTGGAATGGATGAACCCACCACGTTGCAAACACCAAAGATGGTGGCACCACGTTGTTTGGCAAGTTCAATTGCCGCCAAGGTATCTGCTGTTTCTCCGGATTGGGAAATGGCAATCACAAAATCTTTCTCATTGACCACCGGGTTTCTATATCGGAATTCTGAAGCATATTCCACTTCTACAGGGACTCTGGCGAATTCTTCAAAAAGGTACTCTGCCACCAATCCGGCATGCCAGGAAGTTCCGCAGGCAGTGATGATGATCCGTTCCGCATTTTGGAATTTATTCATGTAGTCCCGAAGACCTCCCAGAACCAATCGTCCGGACTTTGCATCCAGTCTACCACGAAGGCAATCAGCAATGGATTTAGGCTGCTCGTAGATTTCTTTGAGCATGAAATGTTCGTAACCACCTTTTTCAATCGCTTCCAGCTCGAGTTCCAGCTGGTTGATATATGGGTTGGTTTCGATGTTTTCAATTGTTTTTACCTGGAGATACCCATTTCTGATAACCGCTATTTCGTAATCATCCAAATACACTACTTTATTGGTGTATTCGATGATAGGGGTAGCATCAGAGGCCAAAAAGTATTCTTCTTCTCCCACTCCGATTACCAAAGGTGATCCTTTTCTGGCGGCAATCAGGGTATCTGGCTCCTCTTTGTTGATCAGAACGATGGCATATGCTCCGACAACTTTGTGAAGCGCCAAACGGAGAGCTTCTTCCAATGAGCATTTATTATGGACAAAAATATCCTCGATGAATTTTACAAATACTTCTGTATCGGTATCACTTTGGAATTTATATCCTTTTTGAAGCAAGTCTTTCTTTAGGACCTCATAATTTTCGATGATCCCGTTGTGGATCATCGCAAAACGCTCAGATGAGGAGTAATGGGGATGGGCATTGACGTCATTGGGCTCTCCATGTGTGGCCCATCGGGTATGACCGATGCCGATTTTGGATTTCAGTTCTCCATTTTCATGGAGAAACTTTTCCAATTCGGAGACTTTCCCTTTTTTCTTGTAAACACTGAGTCCTTTTTGATCCAGAAGGGCAACTCCGGCAGAGTCATATCCCCTGTATTCCAATCTTCGAAGACCTTTGAGAATAATTGGCAAGGCCTCTTGCTGGCCTACATACGCGACAATTCCACACATAATTAAAAATTCTTAATCGACTTATAGATGTTCCACAAATAAACACCTTTCATGCCAAAAAAAATAATCCACTTCTTTAAATTCTAGAAGTGGATTAGATCATCTTTTTTGAAATTGATAGCTTATCTGATCTTGGAGTAAATAATCTCTACTTTAATTTTATCCTTGTTGACTTTGAATTGCCTCATGGATCTTCTGAAATCAATTCCGGTAGTAGGAGTCTCTGCAAATAACAACCAATCCTGCCGTTGGAGCTGACCTCTGAAAATGGCATTGATATGGGAAGTGATTCGGGTTGAATAATCTTTTGACTCAGCATTGTAATTTAGGACGGCTGAGGCAGCAAACACGTTGGAAGGTACTGTATTCCCGTTTTCGTCTTCGATCACCTGAGGCTGTCCATCCGTGACTACGTGCAATTGATTTTTAGGCACCACCGTGCTGATCAAAACTCTGTTTTGGGAATCTATGAATTTCATAACCATCCCGGATATAGGGTTATTGTCTTCTGGCTGCTCCTCGATGGATCCAATTTTAAAATTGGCCTGATTAAAAGTAATTCCAGAAAGGGTATCCAAAAAAGCATCTATAGGGCTCGTATCAATCTTCATAGCCAAAGCCAAAGTCGATTTCATCCCCACTATTTGGCCGACCTCATAGTTTTTCCCTCTTTCCGTAACAATTTCGGTCGGGGTTCCTGACCTGTCAGACTTGATCCCATTAAAGCTCCTGGATGAAAAGGTGGTGATTTTGAAAGAGCTTGCTGCAGTATCTCCTGCATAGTGGTAATAATAGGTCATTGCAGTTTCACCTCCCAATGCAACTCCAGCTGTAGTATTGTCACCCTGGCGGGCAGTAATTGCGAAACCAGGGAAATACTCCCTGAATTCAAATAAAGTGCGGAATTGCCTTGGATCCCTTAGTTTGAGAAAAAATTCCTCTGCAAAAGATTGCTCCAAAGGAAATACGACTGTGGTGTCTTTGACATCTCCAAACAGGATTTCAGTCTGGGCAATGGGTTTGGGTAAATACGCAAGGCTATTGTAATTATAGTACACGGTATCCAGAATTGGCTCAGCCAATTGATGGATCGAGTATTTTTTGGGCTGAGTTAGGTTTGACCCGTTTACGCTGACTACGTCCACGCTAAAAAAAGCGGAATCGTAGATTGCGTCAATTCTTGGTCTGGTAGCCGTTACGTCCATATACATCCGGCTATATCCTGTGGATTCGGTTTTTCCAAAAAACTCATCCTGCTCTTGCCCTGCAATCAAAACTCCAGAGTTGGTAGTATTGAATGAATCAAGCAAAATAACATCGGCATCGAGCATAAACTCCCGGTAAAAAACCCCAATTTGGTTATTACCGGGAGCAAGTTCGATACCTACTGTCGCAGGATCACTGCAGGAACTGGAAATAAGAAGGATTGAAAACAGGGCCAGAATGGCCAGTTTAGCCGGCGAGGTTGGTATAAATGCCGTATAAATCTTCATGAGCTTGCTGCTCTTCTTCAATACTGATTTCAAACTTTTTGTCTTTTGAGAAATCCTCGATGAGTTGGTTTAATTCCGCAGAGACATCATTACCCTTGATTACCGTGTCGGCATATTCCATACCCATCTTGATAAATCCGGTGAAGTCTTTGCTTTTCAAAGGTGCTAAAATTGTGTCATCGATGTCCACCATCTTAACCTTGTTTAACAAATCGTCGCCAAAGGTATGAGAAAATCCGTTGGAATAAATCCCAAATACGGTTTTGGTCTCTTTAAATAG
>JAJLJS010000370.1:0-1231 GCA_033844545.1 Cyclobacteriaceae bacterium
CTTGCTTCTGCGATCTGGCGTGCGATATCCGCTCTTCCTTTAGTCTTCAATTCCTGAAGTTCGTCCTTCAACTTCTTCAGTCCCTCTTCGGTGTAATATTGTACTTTTGACATAGTGAAACAGTTTATTCAAGAGCCTTAAAAACAAAGTAACGGTCACGTGATGGAGACCGTTACTTTGCTTTTTTGCTGAATTGATTGGGACAAAGATAGGAAAGCTTTTGGACAAAGCAATAGGCCAACTTTGCTCCAAACCTCCTCAAAACAGTGCTCAATGGGGAAATGATTCTTTTATTTTTCGAACCAAAACTTCATTGATTTTGACATAGGACTCATAAGTCCAGCCTGCTACATGTGGTGAAAAAATCACATTTGACCTTGAAGCCAACTTTTCAAATTCGGCTTTTTGCTCGGGCGAAAACTTCTGGAATTTCTCGTTTTCCAGTACATCGAGCACTGCTCCGCGAAGAATTCCTCTGTCCAAAGCAGCATTCAAAGTGGCAAAACTGATCACTTCTCCCCTTGCAGTATTGATCAGCCAAAATGGTTTCGCAAAACTTTCAAGCTCCTCCAAAGTGAAAAAATTCCGTGTTTCTGAAGTAAGCGGAACATGAATACTCAAAACATCTGCTTCTTCTTTTAACTTTTCCCAACTGACCTCCTCAACCTGACCATTTCCAAAACCCTGCTTGTACTTATCATAAGCGATAATCCTTACATCAAATCCAGCAAGTCTCTTAGCAAAAGCTTCGCCCATATTTCCAAAACCCATGATACCGACAGTTTTTCCCATCAGTTCATGACCTCGGTTTCCTTCACGATCCCATATTCCTTTCCGAACCTCCCGATCAGCCTTAATGACTTGATTAAATAAAGCCAACAGGCCGCCAAGGGCATGTTCTGCCACGGCATCTCGATTTCCTTTTGCCGCATGAAAAAGCTTGACTCCTTTCGATTCCAAATAATCCAAATCAATCTGATCCAAGCCAGCTCCTGCCCGCCCAATGAATTTAAGTTGACTTGCTTTTTCCAGTAACTCCCGATCCATAGGAGTTTTGGAGCGGATAATCAGTCCTTCATAAAAGGCGACCTGATCGAGAATCTCAGCGCGGGTAATTTTTGGGGAATAATTCACCTCATGCCCTTCCTGCTCCAGCATTTCCAAAATGCTGAGATGCATCTCATCGATAATCAGAATTTTCATATTAAAGCTTGAGTAATAGCATCGCAAT
>JAJLJS010000371.1:0-1534 GCA_033844545.1 Cyclobacteriaceae bacterium
CCGCAAATCAAAGCCTGCTCCGGGGAATACCCCTGCCCAAGGAAAGAAGTCAACATTCCGGTCAAAACATCCCCTGAACCACCGGTAGCCATAAATTGGCTTCCGGATGAATTAAAGATCTGCCTTCCATCTGCTAAGCAAATCACCGAGTTTGCCCCTTTGATCAGGAGGTTTAATTGATGCTTCACACAAAATTCCCTAGCCTTTTCCAAACGAAGCATTGGGTCCTTGATTGGGCCAAAGAGCCTTTCGAATTCCCCCAGGTGAGGTGTTAAAATACTTCCTTTGGGAATCTGAGGGATCAAATCTTGATTTTTTGACAGTATCGTCAACGCATCTGCATCTAAAACCAGTGGAGAATTACTGCCCTTAAGAACCTCCCTCACTAAATCTACCTGATCCACTCCCAATCCGGGGCCAATACCTATGGCGTCAAATTTCTCAAAATCAATCTTTTTTTCGGTCCAAACCATGGCTTCAGGCACAGCGGTTTGAAGGATTGCTCTTTCCTCATTCGGAACAAAGCAGGTAACCAAGCCCGAGCCTGTTCGGAGAGCACTTTTCGCACCCAAGACTGCCGCACCCATTTTCCCTTTACTTCCAGCGATCATTAATACCTTTCCAAAATCACCTTTGTGGGCAAATCTGGAGAAATGATGATGAAAGCCTGGGACATCATTTTCTCTCAAAAAGAAAAAATGAGTATCAAAGGACTCGTATTCTTCCGCCGATATCCCGATATCGACCACTACCAGTTCACCTGTGTAAGCTGAATTTTCCGGAAGTAAGAGTGAGAGTTTGGGAAAGGCAAAACTGACGGTACACCCAGCTTTCACACAGTTTTCACCAGCAATACCTTCAGAAGGCAGCCCACTGGGAATATCCACGGAATAAATCCCTTTGGGAAAAGAATTGATTTTCGTGATAATTTTCACTGCTTCGGGCCTCAATTCCCCTTTGAGCCCCACGCCCAAATAAGCATCAATCAAGCAATCAAAACCCTTGGGATTAAATTCTTTCCAGTTGGTTTTCCGAACAGAAGCTGGCAAGGCATTGAGGTTTGCTTTCGCATCGGGACTCATTTTCGCTTCATCCTCAAAGCAACAAAAAATCCTTACTTCAAATCCTTTTTGGCTGAGCAAGCGGGCTATGGCAAATCCATCTCCACCATTATTGCCAGCCCCGCAAAACACGGCAATTTGACTAAGCTTGGAAAATGATTTTCCTTCCCACCAATTCACAAACCCCTTGGCTGCTTTTTCCATAAGGCCCAAGCTGCTGATCTTCGACCTCTCAATATGGAGTTGGTCAAGGATTTTTACCTCTTCGCCATTCAGAATTTTAAGCATCTCAAGTTGGTTTATTCCCCGAAATGGAAGTTCTGGGAATTCGTACTAAGATCAAAAATCCTAGGCCGACCAAAAAAAACAAGCCTAAGGATACTGCCGAATTCCGCATACTTCCCGTCAATTGTTCGATGGCACCATAGGAGAAAGTTCCCAAAACTATCGCGACTTTCTCGGTAACATCATAA
>JAJLJS010000372.1:0-5469 GCA_033844545.1 Cyclobacteriaceae bacterium
CGTAACAGGTATTTATCTTTTGTTTAACAAGCAGTTGGCCGGAATCTTCACCGATATTCCAGAAGTCCGGGATGTGGCTGCTCAGGGGCTTTGGGTGATTGCTTTGGGATATGTTTTCTTCGCTGTGGGCATGGTATTGACTCAAGCTTTCAACGGGGCCGGGGACACCAAAACCCCTGCTTGGATCAATACCGGTGTGTTGCTATGCCTGGAAGTTCCCTTGGCCTATTTTCTTGCCTTTCCTTTAGGCTTGAAATATGTAGGGATTTTTATAGCCATCGCATTTTGTCATTCTTTCCATGCCTTGGTTTCCCTTTATTTTTTCAGAAAAGGAAAATGGAAGACAAAGGTGGTTTAGGAGAAGAGGGAAGCCTTCAATTTCGAGACTCTAGTTTCTCAAATGCTCAGCCTGACAAGCAAGAGGTAATGAACTAGAAGCAAATGGCAAATGGCAAGAGGCAATGAACAAGAAGCAAAATGCAAAAGGCAAAGCTTCGGTCTTCGATCTCCCGTCTTCGATCTTCCTTCGGTCTTCGATCTTCCCGCTTCGGTCTCCGATCTTCGGTCTTCCATCTCCCGTCCCCGGTCTTCGTTCTCCCGCCCTAACTCTCAATCTCTCAAAATCCTCATTTTTAAAATTCTCACTTCAGTCAAAGGGCGATCCATGGAATTGGTTTCTACAGCAGCCATGGCATCTATGACTTCCAATCCGCTTTCTACCTCTCCAAAAACGGTATAATTCTGATCCAAATGGGGAGTGCCTCCGATGGATTTATAGATTTCCCGATGTGCATCCGGGATTTGGTACCGATCAAAATCCGAGTAATTCTTTTGAATCTGTGTCCATTTGTTAGCTAATGTTTGGGTCAAAATCGAGTCTCTGTTCTCCCGAGCGTATTGAATGGAATCCTGGAGCGGCTGGTATCTGGGGTCGTTTGCCGCAAAATGGCTGGCCAGGAATTGATTGATCCGGTTTTCATTATGGGTCAATAGGCTGTCATTTTGGATTTTTCCCTGGACAATATAAAACTGGGTACTGCTGGAAGCTCTTTCCCGGTTATTCGTTCTTGCAGCACCCAAAGCTCCTTTTTTGTGAAACAGATCCGGTTTGATCTCTGCAGGAACCCGATAGTTTAGATCATTCCCGCCCAAGGTATCCTGAATCGTTGCGATTTTACTTTGGGTATCTCCAGCCTGTACCATAAAGTTTTGGATGATCCGATGAAAGAGCAAGCTGTCATAGGTACCGCTTTTCACCAGCTTGACAAAATTGTCCCGATGAAGGGGAGTGTCGTCGTATAATTTTAAAATAACCGTTCCGTAATTGGTAACCATTTCGACCCGGATAGGAGGGGCTGAATTTTGTAAGATACCCGATTTTAAAATCAGGCAAACGAAACAGAACAGTACTTGAAGGTTCATAAAGTGGATTTTTTTGTGGAAATTAAAAAGGATTGGTTTTTGGAAAAAGCCTTAAAACCTGAGATTTTAGAAATACCTCAGGAATGACAATTATCAGGCGGTTAGGTGATCTTACTTATCGGAATTTTTGATTTGGATTCTCAAATTGAAGCAGAATGGCAAACATGAAATTATCGAAACAAATAGAGACTCCGTTCTTCAAGGAGGTAGGGGAGATTTCCAGATTTACCTCCAGGTTTTTTCGGGAAGTGACCAAGCCCAGACAGGAATGGGAGGAATTTATCAATCAATGCTACTGGGTAGGATACAAGGCTTTGACCCTGGTAGGGATTACCGCATTTATCATGGGTTTGGTGCTGACGATTCAAACCAGACCGACTTTGCTTGAATTTGGAGCCGAATCGCTTTTGCCTTCCATGGTTTCGGTGTCTTTGGTCAGGGAGATTTCTCCTGTAATTACGGCTTTAATTTGTGCTGGAAAAATAGGCTCCGGGATAGGGGCAGAGTTAGGCTCCATGCGGGTGACCGAGCAGATCGATGCGATGGAGGTCTCGGGGACCAATCCTTTCAAATACCTTGTGGTAACCCGGGTTTTAGCCGCCACCGTGATGGTCCCGATCCTTTCCAGTTTGGCCATCGCCATCGGACTTTATGGGGGCTTTTTGGGAGTCAACATGAAGGGAGATGTAAGTTGGAATCTGTTTTGGCACCAAGCGTATAATGCCTTGATTTATGGAGATTTTGTACCCTCCATCATCAAGACGGTGTTCTTTGGATTTGCAATCGGCATCGTGGGCTGTTACAAAGGATATTACAGTCAAAAAGGGACAGAGGGAGTCGGTAAATCAGCTACTACAGCGGTCATTGTGGCTTCTCTGTTGGTGTTTATTCTGGATTTGATTGCGGTACAAGTGGTGGATTTATTGGGATTAACCTAAGTCAGAATGAACAAGGAACCCATAATTAAAGTCACCAAGGTCAATAAATCATTTGGAGACAATCACGTGCTGAGGGAGTTTTCTCTTTCCCTTTATGAAGCTGAAAACCTGGTGATTTTGGGGAAATCCGGTTCAGGAAAGTCTGTTTTGATCAAATGCATCATCCGATTGATCCAGCCAGATTCCGGAGAAATTTTGGTTTTGGATAAAGATATCAGTGAATTGGATCAAGAAGAAATGGATCAATTGAGGGCAAAGGTGGGTTTTTTGTTCCAAAGCAATGCTTTGTACGATTCGATGACTGTCCGACAAAACCTGCTTTTTCCCTTAAGGAAGCATTGGACCAAAGAAGAAAGAGAAAATCACGGAGAGTCGGCCATCCAGGAAGCCTTGGAAGATGTAGGGTTGGCCCATACGATTGACATGATGCCGATAGAACTTTCCGGAGGAATGAGGAAGAGGATAGCTTTGGCCAGAACCCTGATCTTAAAGCCAAAAGTGATTTTGTATGATGAGCCAACTACGGGATTGGATCCGATTACCTCCAGGGAAATCGGTGAATTGATGCTGAGGATTCAAAAAAAATACAAAACTGCAGCGATCATCATTTCTCACGATCTGAACTGTATCAAGCTTACGGGTAATAGAATTATCCTTCTGATTGACGGAAAAAATTACGCAGAAGGCAGCTTTGAAGAGCTGTCCCAAAACGAGGACCCAAAAGTCAAACAATTCTTTGAAGGCCAATGAAAAATGAACAAAAAATCGCAGATGCAAAACTTGGCGCGATGGTTATTGCAGGCCTGTTGTTCCTGGTTTTTTCACTTTACATGATTGGAAAAAACAAGAATATTTTTGGGACTTCAATTACTGTTTTGGTGCACATGGAAGAGGTCAATGGTTTATTGAAAGGAAGTAATGTGAGATTTAAAGGAATGAATGTGGGCACCGTGGCTGGGATAGAAATGCTGAATGATTCTACCATAGAAGCCAGACTTTTGATCCAAAAATCCATGGCTCAGTATATTCCCAATAATTCCCAAACCACTATCAACACAGATGGATTGATGGGAAACAAATTGATCCAGATACACCCTCAGCCAAAATATTCAAACACTCTGGAGGAAGGGGATATTCTTTACCCAATGGACCAAATTGGGACCCAAGAACTTCTGGACAGGTTGGATATGTCCGGTGATTACTTGGAAACCACTCTCCGCAATTTGGCTGAGGTATCCCAAAAATTGAATGAAAGCGAGGCTATCTGGAGAACCCTTGCGGATTCCACATTTGGGACAGAACTCAAAACTGCCATACGTTCCTTTACCATTGCCGGAAATAATGCCACTGCCTTGGCAAAAGAAGGAAGAGATTTATTAATGGAGATTAAAGAAGGAGAAGGACTGGCTTCTGCTCTGATTTCAGACACTACCCTGGTGAATAGCTTTCAGAACACCTTGACCCAACTGGACCATTCTACCGAAGAAGCTAAGCAGGTGATGAGCGATTTGACCCAAATTTTGGAAGAAATTTATGATGGAGAAGGGGCAGTTGGGATGGTGCTGACTGATTCTGCCTTCAGCGCCCTTTTGATGGAAACTTTGCTCAATTTGGAAGCCAGCACTGAGAATTTTAACGAGAATATGAAGGCCATGCGCTCCAATTTCCTATTCAGAGGATATTTCAAAAAGAAGGAAAAAGAAGCAAAGAAAGCCGAAAGAGATTCGCTGTAATGTCCTTTTTCCCTACTCAAAAAAAATGATCCGGCCCACCCATTTTCAAATGGATTTTAGGCTAATTCCGGTTTTTTGTCCTCTTTTTTTCCTCCAATACTGCCAATCTACCGCAATTGTAAGATTCGGGTTGAAATCAGGCCAGAATAGGATTACTTTTAAGCAAAGAGAACTTTACCTAACCATTAAACAAGCGAAACTTTGAAAAGAAGAGACTTTATTCATCTTTCAGGGCTTGGTTTGGGGGCAATGATGATTCCCAGTTTGGCAGCATTCAGCAAGCCGGTGGCTGCTGAGCACCTGATGATGCCGGGAATGGATGCAGCCGCCAAAAAAATCCTGGCTGATGTCGCCCTGAACACCACCAAATCCCTGGGCGCTACCTACACCGATGTCCGAATAGGACGATATCTTCAGCAATTTCTCTTTACCCGGGAGAAAAATGTACAGGGAATCACCAATGCAGAATCCTTTGGAGTGGGTATCCGGGTGATCGCCAACGGGACCTGGGGCTTTTCTGCCACTTCCGATGTGACTCCAGATGGAATTAAGAAATGTGCGGAAACTGCGGTAGCCATCGCCAAGGCCAACTCAAAGCTTCAAAAAGAACCGGTGGTACTTGCTCCCGTACAATCATACGGAGAAGTCAGCTGGAAGACTCCGATCCAAAAGAACGCAATGGAGATTCCGGTCAAGGACAAAATTGACCTTCTCCTTTCTGTCAACAATGCAGCTTTGGACAATGGAGCAGCCTTTGTGAATTCGGCACTATTCATGGTCAATGAGCAGAAGTACTTTGCCTCAACGGATGGTTCTTACATCGATCAGGATATTCACAGAATCTGGCCAAACTTCACCGTAACGGCTGTTAACCGCCAAGAAGGACTTTTCCGTTCCCGTCAGGCACTCTCTGCACCGATGGGTATGGGATACGAATATTTGGACGGCTTGGCATCTGAGAAATTCATGAATCCTGCCGGCTTCAATAGCTACCGAAATAGCTACGATATGGTAGAAGATGCGATCGGTGCCGCGAAACATGCCAAAGAAAAATTGACGGCAAAATCTGTACTTCCTGGCAAGTACGATCTGATGTTGGATCCTGACCACTTGGGTCTGACCATTCACGAATCCGTTGGGCACCCACTGGAACTGGACAGAGTTTTGGGGTATGAGGCCAATTATGCTGGAACCAGCTTTGCCACATTGGATAAGTGGGAGACAAAATCTTTCAAATATGGGTCTGACAAGGTGAATATCGTGGCAGATAAAATCCAGCCTCATTCCTTAGGCAATGTAGGTTGGGATGACGAAGGGGTGAAAGCCAAGGAATGGGACCTGATCAAAAACGGAACCTTGGTCAATTACCAGGCGAT
>JAJLJS010000373.1:0-2187 GCA_033844545.1 Cyclobacteriaceae bacterium
CAATGCGGATAAAATCCGAGCCAAACTGATTGTCGAAGGTGCCAACGGGCCTACCTCTGCCAAGGCTGATGCCATCATCAATGAAAAAGGCATTATGGCTGTTCCTGACATTCTAGCCAATGCAGGTGGAGTGACTGTTTCTTATTTTGAATGGGTTCAAAACCGATTGGGATACAAGTGGACTGCTGACCGCGTCAACAGACGATCTGACCGAATCATGAAGGATGCATTTGAGCATGTTTATCAGGCTTCCCAAAAATATGACGTCCCTATGAGGATTGCGGCCTACATTGTAGCCATAGACAAAGTCGCCAAGACCTACACCTTCCGTGGAGGCTTCTGAGACGAGTTCTCCATAAAAGTTTTAAATTTGAGGCGTGGGAAGTATTCTCACGCCTTTTTAACTCAATAAAATGACTATACATAGAGAAGGACGCGTGCTGCTGTTTTGGTTGATGATCATTCTGGTAGCCTTGAATTATTTGATTTATCATTATTTCCCGGAGGAAAGGCTTTGGGGCAATGTGGCCATTATTGCCAGTGTGGTATTTTACCTGATCATCCTTCAGTTTTTCCGAAATCCTATTTTCCCACTTCCCAATGAAGAGGGCCTTGTTTTCGCTCCAGCCGACGGGAAAATTGTGGTAATTGAAGAAGCTTTTGAGGACGAATATCTGAAAGAGAAGCGTAAGCAAGTCTCAATTTTCATGTCTCCCATTAATGTCCATGTCAACAGATCTCCGGTCAAAGGAGAGGTGGAATATTTCAAGTACCATCCCGGAAAATACCTGGTAGCCTGGCATCCCAAGGCCAGTACCGAAAATGAAAGAACTTCCATGGTACTCAAGGACATGAAGGGGACTAAGATCATGGTTAGACAGGTTGCTGGAGCTTTGGCCAGAAGAATCAAATGGTATGTAAAAGAAGGCTCAAAGCTTGAGCAAGGCGGGGAATTTGGATTTATCAAATTTGGATCAAGAGTGGATGTTTTCCTTCCCTTGGATGCCGAAATCCTCTGTCACATGGATCAAATAACTAAAGCAGGACGGACTCCAGTCGCAAAATTGAAATAAAATCGGCCAGATTGTATCGTTATGTTTAGTAGTCTCGTTTCGAATAAGAACTTTTACTAAACCTACAGATGATGAAAAACTATTTTGCTTTCGCCCTGGTGGCAGTATTGACAACTTTGAGTTCTTGTGCTGAAAATGAAGAACCGCTTAGTCCGCTGGTGGGAACCTGGGAAAACCGGGAGTATGTCGATTCACTGGGCCTGTGGTTTGTCGAGACGCTGGAATTTAAGAATGACAGCATCTTCGACCTAACTAAATCTGTCCGGGATTCTGAAACGGGCCCAGAATTGGGATACCGATTAGTTGCTCCGGCATGGTATAATTTGGAGGGCAATACCTTTAAATATTATTATTCCTACGCATTTATTCATTTCAGCAGTGATGTTGATCCCGTTTTGTATGTTCCAAAGTCTGAATTGAAAGCTGGAGTGGTGGATATTTTTAGAATTCCGGAAGGAGTACTAACCTTTATGGATAATCAAAATAAATTCCAATTCCGGGAAAACTGTTTTGGACTCAACCCGAAAGATCCTTGTGTCCAATTGCCCACGAAAGAATATGTGCGGGTAAGTTGAAAGTCTTAAAGGCATCCTGATTCTTAGGATGCCTTATTTTTTCGATAAATCCACAATCCCAATCCCAGGGTTGTGAAGAATAAAATGAGTGTGCTCCATTCAAAAATTCTCCTTTCTTGGAGCTTGCTATCAATTTCTTTCTCTTTTTCGGCCAAGGCACGCTTCAGGACTTGTACATCCCGTTCCAGACTTTGGGTTATGGTTTTGTAATCCTCCTTTTCCTGACCGATAACTGCAGTTTCTACTTTTCCAGTGAACTTCAGCTCTTCGATAATTTGGTTATCCTTCGCAAGGATTCTTTCCAACCATTCGTTGGTTTCGATCATATCTTTCTTGGTGCGGTTGCCAAAAATCCCTGACTTTTTGGATTCTGCATTTCTCCATTGCTGATGCAAGGCCTGACGTTCTTGGACAAGTTTTTCCAATTTGGCAGTGCCTTCTCCTTCGGAAGGAGTCTGAAAAATGGAAAGCCAAAGAAGAACCAGAAGTTTCATACGCAAAAGGGTTAATTGGAATAGGAAGGTAATTTAATCTTTGGA
>JAJLJS010000374.1:0-5320 GCA_033844545.1 Cyclobacteriaceae bacterium
AAAGATCGAAACTACTTCAAGTCCATCTATTTCCGTGAGCCAGGAGGAGTTTTGTTTGAAATTGCCACTGACGAGCCTGGTTTTGCCATCGATGAGGATGAAGCACATTTGGGAGAATTGCTAAAACTCCCGGAATGGGCAGAACCCAGCCGTGAACGAATTGAAGCAGCCTTAATTCCTGTTACTTTAAATCCGGAACAATATGACTGAAATCAAGCAAAAAGGCTTGCCCTTGGCAAAAGCCAAGAAGGCGGTCATTCTGATCCATGGTAGAGGAGCTACCGCTGAAAGTATCTTAAGCCTTAGTTCATACCTAAATATGACCGATTATGCAATTTTGGCGCCTCAGGCCAACCGAAATTCCTGGTATCCGTTTGGGTTTATGGCTTCGGATGAGGGCAACAAAGTTGCGCTAAAGGAGTCTTTGGAGACGATCCAAAACCTGTTCTCCGAAATTTTGGAAGCCGGAATTCCAGCCTCTCAAGTCATCCTGATGGGATTTTCCCAAGGTGCCTGTTTGAGTTTGGAGTTTGCAGCCCGAAATGCCCAGAAATTGGGTGGGGTGGTTGCATTCACCGGAGGCCTAATCGGGGAAAACTTGAATACGGAAAATTATTCCGGTGATTTTCAGGGGACACGGGTATTTATCGGTAGCAGTGATCGGGATTTTCACGTTCCGGCCTCGAGGATCAAAGATTCTGCGAGTTTGCTGGAGCAAATGGGTGCAGAAGTGACAGTTAGGCTGTTTGATGATCCGGATCATACGATTAGGGCTGAAGAAATCAACTGGGTAAACCAAAATATATTCGTCTGACCCAAAGGTGAAACTCCTCCATTAGGAGTATAAGACTTTTCTTGTAAGGTCTATTTAGTAAAAAGTCCCCGGCACTTGTCGGGGTATTTTTTTGGCTTAATTTACCAAAGGAGAAAATTGCTCTTTCCCACAGAAAAGCACAGATAAAATCACTGATTTACACCGATTAATTTCCCGGTGAAAATCTCAGATTCTATTTAGGTCCAAGTCTGCCTTTAGCTAAAAGATCAGAAGGCTTCAACCAGAGGGAATTAGTTCAAGTCTTTAGACTTGGACGATAGCTTCCCGCAGTCTTCAGACTGCCTACTTCCAGCAGATACAATTTTCTGGATAATGGGTCCAAGTCCAAAGACTTGAACCATTGGTTCTTTCCCACAGAAAAGCACAGATGAGATCACTGATTTTCACTGATTAATTTTCCGGAGATAATCGCAGCTTCTATTTAGGTCCAAGTCTGAAGACTTGAACCAATGGAAGCGAAAATTTTTCTCCGGTGGAGTCTATTTCCCACAGATTCCCAGAGATTAATTTCCCGCAGATTATTCCAGAAAAAGCCGCAGATATTCACAGATTTCCCCTAAGACCATCTTTAATCTCTCTGGCGAGGGTAGTAAAATCCACATATTATCTGAAGCTGGGAAAAGCTTTTAAGAATTTGCTTTGCGACTTGGTGTCTTTGCGAGAAAATTTTTCTTTGGCGAAATCTATTTCCCACAGATTATCACATAAAAAGACGCAGATTCTCACAGATTAAATTTCCACTCACCAGCCATGGGCTGCCAGATTTTTTAAGAAAGTTTGATCCAAGTCTGAAGAATTGAACCATTGAGAGTGTTCAAATAGGCTTTCTAATTCTAAAAATCCTTTGCGCTCTTAATTTACCCTTGGAGGCCTTTGTGGCAAACACTAATAAGAATACCGAATCTGAGATCCTTTTTCTGCGTCTAGTTCAATCTGAGCGAATACCCCAATCTCCTGCTGCAGTTCTTCCACATGGCTGATTATGCCTACAATCCTATTTTCGTGTCGTAAGGATTTCAAAGTTTCAAAAACCACCCGAAGCGCATTACGGTCCAAGGCTCCAAATCCTTCATCCAGAAAGAAAAAGCTCTGGTCGGCCTGATTAAGCGCCTTGACCTTTTCGGCCAAAGCCAAGGCCAGGCAAAGGGAGGCTTGGAAAGTTTGTCCTCCGGAAAGCGTTTTTAACAAGCGCTTCTTTCCCCCATTGAGGTAATCGATAACCCAAAAGGTATTGTCCCCGTCGATTTCCAGACTTAGACTGTTCTTGGTCAGTTTCATGAATCGGGTATTGGCGGTATTGCAAAGCTCCCGGAGATAAATGGAACTGACGTATTTGACAAAACCTTTTCCAAAAAACAGTCTTTCCAGCTCCCGAAGTCCACTTTCCCGATTTTCGATTTGATGGAAAGATTGGGCTAGTTTTTCCTTTTCTTTCAGCTTCAAGGTCATTTCTTTCAAAGATTCTTGAAGCAGAACAAGTTGATTTTGCAGGGTCTTGGACTGGACTTGAAGCTGCTCAAGTTCCTGCTTCTTGGATAAGAAACTTTCTTCCGAAAAGGCCTGAACTCCTTCCTCTGCCTGAAGTTCGGCGATTCGAGATCGTGTAATGGCCAGTTTTTGGTCGAATTGCTGGATTTCCAAGGCTGTTTTTTCCGCATCCAACGAATGGTGAAAAAGACGAACTAAGCCCGGCTCATCCAAAAATCCATGCTTGGTTTTCAGCTTTTCAAACTCTTCTTCTAAACCTTTGATTTTTTCAGTGTTTTCTTTTACCTGGTTTTTATAGTGCTCGATGTCTGCCAGGTTTTTGGTTTGCGCAGCTCTTCTTTCCTGAAGATATTTTTGTTTTCCCAATAGCTCCGAGGCGGCTTTTTCAATGTCTTTTTCTACGCCGAGAATTGTATGTAGGATTTGCGCAGTTTCTTTCAGGAAAAAGGGTTTGCAGAAAGTCGGATCCTTGATTTCCTCCTGCTTGGTGCGAATTCGAGAGGTGATTTCCTGGGCGGCCATTTCTGCAAGCTGCAATTGCTTTTCAGACTTTTCAGTGATTTCCCGACTGGTCGCCCAGTTTTTTCGCTTGACTTGCATTTGCTGGTGAAGCGCTTCTTTCTGGGAATGGATCTGGGAGAGCTGAGTGATTTGCACAGCCAGCTCTTCCTCCGTTTGGATCTTCCAAGTCTGAAGCTTAGCCCAAAACTCCTGCTGTTGAACTTCCAGATTTTGAATTTCCTTAAGCTTATCCTGAAGGTTTCGTGCTAGATTATCCAGGTTGTTTTGCTCAACTTTTTCCTTTTGGATCAAGGCGAGGATTTTCTCCAATTCGTCCTTTTCCCGGTTGATTTGCAATTCTTTCGCTTTGATTTCGCTTTCTTCAGAATGGGCTTGGATCGGATGGGGATGCTCCATGGCTCCGCAAAAAGGGCAAGGTTCACCTGAGACCAAAAGATGGGCATGGGCATTTAGCCCTTGCTTTCTCATCAGTTTTTCA
The DNA here is from genome assembly GCA_033844545.1 of Cyclobacteriaceae bacterium. Taxonomy (GTDB): domain Bacteria; phylum Bacteroidota; class Bacteroidia; order Cytophagales; family Cyclobacteriaceae; genus Algoriphagus. The sequence goes on from JAJLJS010000374.1 coordinate 3,324, forward strand.
CGCTCGGCCTCCAAATCTCTGATTTTCGACTTTTGGGTTTCGGTCCAGGTTTCCAGACTTTTTTCACCTTTAGGGATCCGATGCTTGATCTCTTCCAGCAGGGACTTGATCTTATGATCTTCCCCTTCAAAATTTCCCTTGATTCGCTTCAGATCGGCCAATCTTTCCTGGTTTGGCTTCATTTGATTTTGGATGGATTTCAGATCACTGAGAAGTGCCGGATCAGCTGAAGGAATTGATTCAGCTTGGTTTTCCAGAGCTTGGATGTCGAGCTCGAGTTGGCGAAGGAGGGCTTTTTGAGACTCCAATTCGGGCTGTAGCGTTTCTACCAGTTGCTGCGCCGTTTCCAGTTTACCACTCCATTCCTGGATTTCAATGACTTTATGAAGGTCTCGGATTTTGGCTTCCCGACTGGAGCGCTCCTCATTTTTTTTGCGTAGTTCTTGCTCCTCTACTTCGAGTTGAGCGATTTCTTTTTCAAAACCTTCCTTAAATCGCTCGCAATCGGTCACGCTGACTTGGTATTTTTCCAAATCCTTTTTTCGGTCTTGGAGTTGATCCCAGACAGGCCTTAGGTAAGTTTTGGCTGTGATGAATTCCTGATGAAGTTTTCGTTTCTCCTCAATTTCAGGAAGTTTTTGTTCCAGTTGCAGGGCTTGGGTTTTCAAATCCTGAAGCTGGAAGAATGATTTACGGGTCAATTCGAGTTGTCGAAACTCCTGATCTTTTTCTGCAAAGGCCTTTGCCGTCCGCTGATGCTCATTCTCCAGCTGTACTTTTTCCAGCGTTTTTTCCTGGAGAGACTCCGGAGTGAATCCTTCCAAATTGTCCAAAAGAGCCTTTAGTCGAGTTTTTTCCAGTTCGGCTGCTTTTCGAAGTTCCCCGGCTTTGGAAGAAAGGTCAAAGCGGTCCAATCCAAATAGCTGCTGCATCATATCTGCCCGCTCCTTGGGGGACTGATCGATAAATTCCCGGAATTTCCCCTGAGGAATGATTACGGTCTGTTTGAAATGCTCCTTGCTCATGCCGATCAACTCATCAGCCTTTCGGTCTACAGCTTCCCAGTCTGAGCCTTGCCATTGATAAAAGGTATGCTCCCCGGTTTCTATTTTCTCAGGGTCTTTTTTGTTTCGCTTGGCAGAATACCGTGCCAGATAAGTCTGTCCATTGTTTTTCCCAGCCCGAAAAGTAAAATTGATCAGCAGATGCTCACTCTGCAGGTTAAGCATGCTGGAGCGCTCTCCCGTCGCGGCCAGACGCTCGGTGCTACCATAAAGGGAAAGGAGAATTGCTTCCAAAATAGAGGATTTTCCACTTCCTACCGCACCAAAAATTCCAAACAGCCCGGCAGCGGTTAGTTTATCAAACTCGATCGTTTGTTTTTCACGATAGGAGTAAAGGCCTTCGATTTCCAGTCGTACAGGGATCATGAGGGGTCGTTTTGGCTGATGATTTCTTTAAAAAGACCGAGCAATTCGGCGTTGGGTTCCTGTCCCTTTTCACTTTGGTAATACATTCGAAATAAGCTTTCCATATCCTTGTTCAGATCGTCCACATGAAGGGTGAAATTCTCCTGACCATTTGGATTTTGGAGTTGGGGAATCAGGTTGACTACCCCGTCATGGGCTTTGAGAATAGCCTTTCGGGTGGAGGCATCGATGGAGGATTCCGTCACAAAGGTGATTTCCACAAAGCAGCTTGGATTTTCTTCCAACCACTTCAGGGTATCTGCAAGGTTGTCAAATTTTTTTCGAAAAAGAGGTCTTCCGGCTTTTAGTCCAATGGGTTGATAGGAAACCGGAGAATTAGGCAAAGCCTCCACCAAAACCACCTTTTTCTCCTGATCTGCCTCGGAAAAAGAATAGGCAAGAGGAGAACTGGAGTACACCACAGGAATGGATTCATGGCCTACAGCATGGTAGCGATGAAGATGGCCAAGTGCGGCGTATTGGATTTGCTGGGGGAGATTTTGGGTGAAAAGTGCCTGCGTTCCGCCC
>JAJLJS010000375.1:0-6914 GCA_033844545.1 Cyclobacteriaceae bacterium
CCCCTCAAAAATTGATCTGTCTCTAAGAGTTCACGAAGCTTATATTCAGTATAGCTTCCTAAGTTTTCCTTAATCAGAATATCCAAAGAGATACTGAAATATTCAGCTATCCTTACCAAAGTATCCAGCGGAGGAGTAATATTCAACTCGTATCCGGCGAGTTTGGACCGGGAAATCATCAATCTCTCGGCAAGTTCTTCCTGAGTTAAACTCTTCTTTTTTCTTAAAAACTTAATGTTCGAATGGAGATGCATGAGCCAGTAGAATTAAGACACTTTCAGTCAATCCTTTTTTATTCTCTCATCCAAATTTATTCTTTTTGATTAAATTATAAACATATTAATGTTAAAATAATTAACAAAAAGATTATGGAGGGGAGAAGGAATATTGCACACATGGATCTGGATTCATTTTTTGTGTCGGTAGAACGGCTTTTTGACAGCCGGCTTCTGGGCAAGCCTATTCTGATCGGAGGATCCAGTGACCGGGGCGTAGTCGCATCCTGCAGCTATGAAGCGCGGAAGTTTGGAGTGCACTCGGCGATGCCCATGCGCACAGCCCGACAGCTTTGTCCCGAAGCCATCCTCGTGCGGGGAGATTTTGAGAAGTACAGTCAAAAATCCCAAGAAGTCACCGAGATCGTCAAGGAGACCGTTCCTCTCTTTGAAAAATCTTCCATCGATGAGTTCTACATGGATCTGACAGGAATGGACCGGTTCTTTGGCTGCTTCAAGCTCGCCCATGAGCTCCGTGAACGGATTATCAAGGAGACCGGACTGCCGATTTCCCTGGGCTTGTCAGAAAACAAAACAGTCTCCAAAGTGGCTACCGGAGAAGCTAAACCAAACAATGAGAAGCAAGTTCCCTTTGGCCAGGAAAAGCCTTTTCTTGCTCCGCTGTCGGTACGCAAAATCCCCATGATCGGAGAAAAAACCTCCCAAACGCTCTATAATATGGGCGTGAAAAAAGTCCAAACGCTACAGCAGATGCCTGCCCAGCTCTTGGAGGCTACTTTTGGCAAAAACGGCAAGATGATTTGGGAAAAAGCCAACGGAATCGACAAAAACCCGGTCATCCCCTACTCCGAGGCCAAATCCATCTCCTCCGAAAATACTTTTGAGCAGGACACCATCGATGTCAGCATGCTCGAAGCTACGCTCACCGCCATGTGTGAGCAGCTTGCTTCCAAGCTTCGCCAAAAAGGCCAACTCACCGCCTGTGTGAGTGTAAAGATTCGCTACTCGGACTTTGAGACACATACTATGCAGCAACGAGTTCCTTATACTTCTGCGGATCATACGCTACTGCCTATTGTTAAAGAGCTTTTTCGCAAGCTCTACAGCCGCCGCCTGCTGATCCGCCTGATCGGGGTACGCTTCAGCAATCTGGTCTACGGAAATTACCAAATCCAGCTCTTTGAGGATACCCAAGAGCAGATCAATCTCTACCAGGCGCTCGATCGGCTCAATGTGAAGTACGGCGACAAGACCGTCTGCCGGGCCGTGGCTATGGGAGTGGGAAGACGAAGATTTAATCCCTTCAATGGGATGGAGGTTTGAGAAGTTTGAAGTGAGAAGTTTGAAGTTTAAAAAGCCTGTAGCTTTTCGGGGAATGTTGATTTCAGCGAGTCTTACAGCCCATCTTTTCCATTATTCCTTCGAATCTCAGACTGCCGCATGGGCATGGTGTCAATTTGCCGGAACAAAAGTTCCATCGGTACTTTTCCAGTCCCCTGGTTTTTAATTCCTCCATCCAAGCCGATTAAAGCCCATGAAGAACCGGAACGAATCTGCTTTCGCAATTCCAAAAATCCGGGGAGATCCAGACTCTCCTCTGAATTAGTCCAATGAAGATTATCTCCAACCAAATGAACCAAAAGCAGCTTCCGCTCTTGAATTTCCTTCAGATGTACTTCCAAAAAATCCTCCTCAAAACCATCCTCTCCAAAACTGATCAAAATGCGTTTTTCCCAGCGAAAATCTTTCGGAGACTTAGGGTTAGAAAATAAACCAATACCAATCAATAAACTGAAAATCAATGCATTCATAAACATAAAACTCATCTCCCAAGGACTTGTTTACCGAAGCTTCAAGCTATATTTTTGAAATCCCCAATTTCCCGATGAGCATCTACCTATTCACCACTCCCCGGCTGGGATTCCGAACCTGGCAATCCTTCGATTTGGAGGACTTCTCCTTGATCAACGCGGATCCAGAGGTCATGAGATTTTTTCAAAAAACCTATTCCAAGGAAGACACGCAGGCCATGATGGAGCGGATGCAGCGAATGTATGAGGATCGGGAGTATTGCTATTTTGCAGTAGACCATCTGGAATCCAAAGAGCTCATCGGAACCATCGGATTAGGTTGGAAAACATTTGAAGCCGACTTCACCCCCTGTGTGGACATCGGCTGGAGGATCGGTAAGAAATGGTGGAATCAGGGACTCAGCAGCGAAGGCGCTAGGGCCTGTTTGGAATTTGCGAAGCAAAAAGAAATCCCTGAAGTCGTATCCATGGCTTCAGTAGGCAACCTGGCTTCCATTGAAGTCATGAAAAAAATCGGGATGAGGTATTGGAAAAATTTCGAACATCCGGACTTAAAAGACTTTCCGGAAATCAGCGCTTGTGCCCTTTATCGGATTCAGCTCTAAACCGGACTTTAATTCATAATTTCTAATTCATAATTATAAATAAAAAAAGGCCACCCCTTTTCAGAGGCAGCCCATACCAACCTTTACCCAGCTTGGTTGGTACTTAAAAATAAACCTGCGATGTCCAAGACCTGATTCATAGACAAGGGCTCATCCCAAGCCTCAGAAACAGCCCCAACATCGATTTGTGTAAGCGTATTGACATTGACCCCGGCATGGGTCACATTTTCCTCTCCTGCGTATATGGCCTGAGTCGCAGCAGGCAGCGTGCCTCTGGAAGCATTCGTGATCCAGCCTTTTTGGGTATCCAGACCTTTCTTCGTCCTCAGTCTTCTGACCATGGAGGCATGTCTGGCTTCTACCGAATGAATGGACAAAGCCGCCGTCAACACCACATCGCTCTCCATCACATTGCCGGCTTGTCCTTTATATGCTCTAACCCCAGTATCCTCAAAGGCTTGAGCCAAAGCCAAAAAGGTGGGATAATCTGTAAATGGGGAAAATGCTCCTCCTACCGTAAAGTCAAAATTTGGCTCCGGCACTGGATTTCCATTCAGCACATTTCCGATAACCTCCTGGAGAAATCTGACGTGAGCCAATTCATGATCCCGGATTTTTTGAAAAATCGGTCTTTCGGCCGCCAAAATTACCCCTGAATCCAGGGCCAGCTGATAGTATCGGTATTCTAGATGCTCCAGGGTCAAGGCATAGTTCAATACACCGATCAAGGAGGCCGTATCCGCTTTTGCCACTTTGGGCATCGCGGTCAAAATAGAAAGAGGAACTGCTCCCAATGCTACTTTTTTGCTAAAATCTCCAAATTGACGGAAGGCATCCCTTCGGGAGTAAAACCGGTCTTTTTCTTCGGAGGTATTGGTATCTGGACAGATGCTGTCCAATAGTTTGATCAAATTCATGTCTTTAGTGTTTTGGTGGAAAGATTAACTGGGCAGTCCGCTGAAATCAATTTCTGTTTTGACAAATGCGCTGGCTGCAGTGAGTACTTGCTGGAAATTGAGCGTCCGCTCCAATCCGTTGGCATCGATTAAGTCGTCACCGGCAAAATCCACTGAATTTGGATTAATCAAATCCCGGATCGCCGCAGCATGGCGAGCTTCCACCGATACGATCTTTCCGGCAATCAACAGGAGATCAGCACTTTCAAGGAATTGCCCTGCTCCATTGTATGCGGCTACTCCCAAATCTTCAAAAGTCTTAGCTGCTGCCAATACTGAAGTCCGGTTACTGAAATCAATACTGCTGAAATCCACTTCCAAATCAGCTATGGCATTAGCCCCCAAGGCCACTTTGAAAAATTCCCTATGCGCTCGCTCATGCTTTTCCAAGTCTCCAAAAATGGTCTTTTCCTCTGCATTCGCATTGGCAAAAAAGCCACCCATCATCACCTGGGCATAGAAGGCTGCTTCCAATTGCTCCAAGGCATACGCATAATTTAATATCCCGGTGTCACCGGAACCCAAGTTCACTTTTCCACTCATGTCAGGCATGCTGTCCTCATCATTACAGCCCATCAATAGCAAACCCGCCCCTGCCACGGTCAATCCGCCCATTTTGAGAAACTGTCTCCGGGGGTTTTCTTTTACCAGCCCTTTGGGCTTAATCAATTCATTTTTCATTGGTCTTGTGTTTAGGTTAAAATCCGGTTTAGAATTCCATGGAATTTTGGTCTTTGACCGTATGCAAGGGACTTACGAAGTGAACTCGACCTTTGGATTTTGGAGGATGAAAAAAAATCCCTCACTGCACTGCCATTTCTTCAAATCAAAAAATAAATGCATGGCATCAATGACTCAATGAATGCAGGCACTTGCTCAAAGGAACTTATACATCCGGTCAAAAGAATTGATTTTATAGGTTTAAATCCTTCTCTTATGAAAACCTACACTCCTAGTCATCAGCGCTCTTTTGATCTTTATCATTTTACAGGCATCACTGAGGAATCTGGCAAAAACATGGAAACCAAAGTTTCCGGAGGTGGCGGAGGTGGGGCTACCTATCAGGGAACCGGCGGAACAGCCCCAGTGACCATTACCTCAAGGACGGTAGTCCACGACCAACTTTTCTTGATCAATAAAGAAGGAAAGGAAAAATCCTTTCAGCTCCAGGATTTCAACCTAGCCGCAAGAAAAGGCAACCAGTTGACTGTTTTTTGGGGGATAAAATCCGGTGACCAAACCGGATTTTATTTCGCCGTAAAAAATCATAGTACGGAAGAAGAATATTATCGGGAGGATTTGCTGAAAAAATATTTTATCAAAGGATGGCTGCAAGGCATATTGATGCTGATTTCGGGAATATTTCTGATCATGGGACTATTGGGAGGAGCTGGAATTGTTTTTACTCTACTTGGTGCAGGAGCGGGCTATTTAGTCTGGAAAAGATGGGCTACTGCCAAGAAAGAAATCCATGCACTGAAAGCTGATATTGCAGCTTTCTCTGGTGACTTATCGTAGAATTTTCATACGCATATACCTAAATCTGACTTTCTGATTCTGGCATCTGAAAAAACCTCAATTTGGAATTCTATTAGTACTTTTTAAGAAATTGATTCGCCAAAGTATCTGACCAAAGGCTAGTATCTCACTCCATTTTTTTCTATTTTCAAAAAGTATAGCGCTGATTACCAGCACATTTTGCCTTAGGGCCCCCATTCGGGGTGAATTGCTTTTAGTTTATCATTTCAGTTAACTCAACCCAAAATTATGATGAAGTTTTTAAAACAAACCCAATTGCTAGGGGTGGCAATTATGCTATCCTGTTTCTTATTGTCTGGCTGTATTTCTGAAGACAGTTCGATCTCCGAACCCCTTCAGCCTGAAGCTAAAGTGGAGTTAAATCCTCCAAGTTTATGGCCCAATCCTCTGGAAAATCTCAGGATGGATCCCGGTACTTTGAAAATGCTGGCTGATTTGAGAAAAGCCACGACCAAATATCATGATATCGAAGTTGCGATGGAAGATGGATATGCTCAGGGGTCTGGTTGTGTCTCCTCTCCAGCAGGTGGTATGGGATTTCATTATGTGAATTTTGGTTGGATCGATGGGGAATTTGATCCTTACCAGCCAGAAGCGCTGCTTTATGAAATGGACCATCATGGAAATATGCATTTGGTCGGTGTAGAATATATCGTGGTAACCGAGGCATGGGAAGGAGAAGAAATCCCCCATTTTGGCAGTCAGATCTTCGACATTGCCCTAGCTCCCTACCCCTTACCTTTTGACAATTACCAGCTTCATGCCTGGGTTTGGAAAGGGAATCCGAATGGGATTTTCACCATGTTTAATCCGAATGTAAAGTGTAACTAACACCAAAAAGGCCTTCCAAAATCGGAAGGCTTTTTTCATTTGCATTCCAGAGATTCTCTATCTTCAGGAAAAGAAACCAAGCCTTCCAACCATGAGAATTTCACTTTTCCTCATTTTAGCTTTTTGCCTGCCTATTTCAGCTTTCACACAAAGTCCTTCCACCCGTGAAATGGATCGGATCAACTGGATGGAGTTTGCAGAGTTCGTTCCCGAAAAAATCAACACCGTGCTTTTACCTACTGGAACTTTGGAACCACACGGCGTGATCAACAACGGGGCAGATAATACCGCTCCATTTGCCATGGCCAAAGCAATGGCGAATGAGCTCAATGCCCTGATTGCCCCAACCCTGAATTATGGCATCACCGGTTCGATGGCTGCCTATTCCGGAGCTTTTCAAATCAGCGAAGAGGCCTATGCCCCCTTTATTCGGGATATTTTGAAAGGCTTGGCAAAAAACCGGTTCAAAAACATCATCATTCTCAACGGTCATGGTGGCGGCCAAACTCCCGTTTTGCAGAAAGTAGCCGCAGAGGTGGCGAATGAACTGGGTGTTCGGACTTTGGTGATCAATTGGTGGTCCTTTGCTTCGGATGTGACTTTGGAGGTATTCAAGGAAGACGGAGGCCATGCCGGGCTGAATGAAACGGCGTATATCCAAGCTATCGACCCCACATTAGTTCACAAGGAACGCTTTAATCCCGATCAAGCTACCGCCTACCCCAAGCCCAATACCTGGTCCGCAGTGCCTTTTCCTTCTTCCATTGGATTGTATCAGGAGGGTCAGGGCTATCCCAACTTTGACGAAAAACAGGCCAAGGAATACTTTGAAAAAGTGAATGCCAAAGTGCTGAAATTGATTCAGGAGACGATTAGGAAATGGGATTTGGCGGGATTGTGATCTTTGACATTCGATATTCAGCGTTCGATGTTCTT
>JAJLJS010000376.1:0-3880 GCA_033844545.1 Cyclobacteriaceae bacterium
GAAAAGGATCATTCTTGCAATATAGAATACCGGGAAAGTCCCTTTTGCCATTGGCCAATAGAAGAATGCTCCTTTTCCGTCAATGATGGAATCATACTGCGGATCATTCTTGTCAAACAGATATGCGTGAGTCCAGTGGAATAGGTCGTGGTTTGCCAGGAAGAAAGTAGCAATCATCAAGATACCTGCAATTGGCAGCCAGTTTCCGAAGGAAAGCATCACTCTCAAAAGCGGAGCAGACCAACCAGCCTGTGCCGCAAACTGAATAGCAAAGAAAAAGACACCTACGATGGCAATACCGGTAAAGAAGACGTTATTGATCCAAAGGTTGGCATAAAGTCTTTCGTACCAATGAAACGCATGTCCACCTGCTTCTCCAGCCTCCTCATGGTGGCCTCCAGTCATCGCCAGGACAATACCAATTCCTAGAAGTATCGCACCGATGACCAAAACTGTCATGATGGATTTCTTGGTTGCGGCTGTAAAATCAAACCGCTGATCCAAATTATAATGTTGTTCGCCGTGATGAGCCATGATTAGTTAGCTGGGGTTACTTGTGCTACCGCGGTGCTGTCAGCCACAGGTGCCGGAGCAGCTGCTGCAGATTGACCTTGGATAACTTGTTTGACATAGTGAACAATTTTCCATCTGCTTTCCACAGGGATTTGAGAACCGTGAGCTCCCATTCTACCTTTTCCTTTGGTGATGACATGGAAAATATGACCTTCTGGAAGGTTGATGTATGCGCCACCAGTCAGGTTAGCCACACCACCTACAACTTCTCCTGCTTTACCATCACCCATACCTTTGGTACCATGGCAAGCATTACAATACTGAAGGTAAAGTCTTTCTCCATCTGCAAGAACTGCTTCAGAAGATTCAACTGGGTTTTTCACCAAAGCAGCCTGCTCCAGTTCAAAAGCTTTTAGTCTGTAAGGAAGATAGCCTCCTTTTGTTCTTGGAACAGTGTTTTCTACCGGCTCCCTCATATTCATCCCATGTGGGTTGTTCATGTTGGAGTTGAAGAATTCTCCTTTTCCGTCTTCCCGAGTGGAAAGCCAAGAACCTTCTCCTTCATTTTGGATTTGAGTCAAAGGCTCATAAGCAACAGAATGATACATCTGAGGCGCATATTCAAGGCCAGGATTATCTCCGTTTGCTTTACACCCGGCCAAGAAGGAGATGGCTAGTGCAGAACCTACGAATACTAATGCATTAGCAATTTTCATATATCCGTTATTTCTATTCAAAACTTTTGTTATTCACTTCAGTAGCTCCAGAAGACTTCAAAATCTCTTTGATTTTCTCCTGTTCCAAAGCACTGTTATTGGCAATATCGATCGCCATAATATGCTTGTCGTCAGTACTTCTCACATCGAATATTCTTGGCTGAGCCCATGGCTTGAGATTAGAGCTAATCATAAAAACTCCTACCATGCCAAATGCGGCAAGCAAAACTGTCAATTCGAAAGAAACTGGTACAAAATCAGGGTAAGGAAGGTAATTCTTACCACCGATAATCATTGGCCAGTCGATTCCCAACATGTAAACCTGCATAGTGATGGCCAAGCTTGTCCCTAACAATCCAAAAAGGAATGCGGCAATTGGAAGTCTAGATCTTTTATAACCCAGAACATGTTCCAAACCGTGAACTGGATATGGAGAATAAACTTCATGAATTTTTACTCCACTACCTCTTACCTCTTTTACGGCATGAAGCAACACGTCTTCATCATCGTAAACTCCTAGAATAAAATGAGTATCTCTTTCCATAATTATTTATTCGCTTTTTCAGATGAAGATTTCAATACAGATTTTACTTCAGCCATGTTGATCACTGGGAAGAACTTGGCAAATAAGAAGAACAGAGTGAAGAACAAACCAAAGGTGAATACATAATCTCCGACATCAGTAATTGTTGGGTAGAACATCGCCCAAGAAGATGGAAGGAAATCTCTATGAAGAGAAGTCACGATGATCACAAATCGCTCGAACCACATCCCGATGTTTACTACCAAAGAAAGAATGAAGGTAGCCACGATGGAGGTTCTGATTTTCTTGAACCAGAAAAGCTGAGGAGAGATTACGTTACAAGTCATCATAGACCAGTAAGCCCACCAGTAAGGTCCGGTTGCTCTGTTGATGAAGGCGTATTGTTCTGCTTCTACACCAGAATACCAAGCGATGAAAAACTCAGTGATATAGGCGATACCTACAATAGAACCGGTAATGATGATGACGATATTCATCAACTCGATATGTTCCATGGTGATGTAATCTTCCAGTTTGTACACTTTTCTGGTAATGATCATCAAGGTCAATACCATCGCGAATCCGGAGAAAATCGCACCCGCTACGAAGTATGGAGGGAAGATAGTGGTATGCCATCCAGGAATCACAGAAGTAGCAAAGTCAAAGGATACGATAGTGTGTACTGAAAGTACCAACGGAGTAGCCAAACCTGCGAGAATCAAGGAAACGGATTCGTAACGCATCCAAGTCTTGGCAGCACCATCCCATCCGAAAGAAAGCGCACCATAAATGGTTTTTCTCAATCCGGTAGCTCTGTCTCGGATAGTTGCGAAATCCGGAATCAAACCGATATACCAGAAGACCAAGGATACCGAGAAATAGGTAGAGATTGCGAAAACGTCCCAAAGAAGCGGGGAGTTGAAGTTAACCCAAAGTGATCCGAAGGTATTTGGCAGTGGAAGAGCCCAATAAGCACCCAGCCAAGGACGACCCATGTGGATAATCGGGAACATCGCCGCACAGATAACCGCGAAGATGGTCATCGCTTCTGCTGCACGGTTGATGGAAGTTCTCCATTTTTGTCTGAAAAGCAACAATACCGCTGAGATCAGTGTACCGGCGTGACCGATACCAACCCACCACACGAAGTTGGTGATATCCCAAGCCCAACCGACAGTTTTGTTTAGCCCCCACATACCGATCCCTTCCCAGAGGGTCGCAGCGATAGCTATGAATCCTAATCCCAAAGTACCCGCCGAGGCAAGGAAGGCAAGAAACCAAGCCTTAGTAGGCTTATTTTCCACATGACGGGCAATATCATGCGTCACGTCATGGTAGGTCTTTCCTCCTGTAACTAACGGCTTACGTACAGATGATGTAACCTGCATAGTTTATAAAATTATGATTACGCTTCGTTTATCTCTTTATTTCTGATTTTGGTAAAATACCAAACGTTAGGACTCACGTTGATCTCTTCCAAAACATGGTAGGCTCTTTCCTCTCCTACTTCTTTGATAGCAGAAGTAGTCTCCTCGATCTTAAGCATCTGAGATACTTTGCTGTTTGGATCATTCAAATCGCCAAATACCAAAGCATCAGTAGGACAAGCCACCGCACAAGCCACGTTGATTTCTCCATCCTGGACTTTTCTCTTCTCACGCTTAGCCGCAAGCTTTCCAGCCTGAATTCTCTGCACGCACATGGAGCATTTTTCCATTACACCACGTACTCGAACAGTTACATCTGGATTCAAGACCATCTTACCCAAGTCATCATTTTGAGCGACGTTCACCGCAGCAAAATCCTTGTTATCGTGGTATTTGAACCAGTTGAATCGACGTACTTTATACGGACAGTTGTTTGCACAATATCTTGTACCAATACATCTGTTGTAAGTCATCTGGTTTAGACCCTCAGAAGAGTGAGTAGTAGCAGCCACCGGACAAACCGTCTCACATGGAGCGTTGTTACACTGCTGACACATCATCGGCTGGAAGGTCACCTCCGGATTTTCAGAAGCGACTTCCATTCCTCTCAAATCATCTGCTGGAGCATCGGAAGAATAATAGCGGTCAATTCTGATCCAAGCCATTTCTCTTCGGTTGATCACTTCTTGCTTACCGACTAC
>JAJLJS010000377.1:0-8291 GCA_033844545.1 Cyclobacteriaceae bacterium
CAATTGATTCCTGGTAAGACCTATTTCTTTTTTTCCCACACCATCAAAAAGCAGCCGAGTAATCGCCTGCTGCTCCGTGCGATTTTGGACAAAAACATCCGTTTAATTGACTATGAAGTTTTAAGAGATGGGAGCGGAAACCGGGTAGTAGCATTTGGGCGATGGGCTGGGATCGTCGGAGCATACAATGCATTTTGGACATATGGGCAGAAGACGGGACTCTATGATCTCAAACGTGCAAAGGAGCTAGAGACCTTAGCTGCCCTACATCAGGAATTGAAAAACGTACAGCTACCCCCGATCAAAATCATAGTGACCGGCTCGGGAAGAGTTGGAAAAGGGGTCTTGGAAATTCTGAACTCTTTGGGATTGAAGGAGGTAAATGCCTATGATTTTCTGCACAATTATTACGATGAACCGGTTTTTGTGGTGTTAAGATCCTCAGATTATAACCGAAGAAGGAGAGATGGTGGGTTTGACCAGGAGGAATTTTATTCGTTTCCTGAGCGCTATGAAAGCCATTTTCTGAAGTTTGCAGAGGAAGGTGAACTTTTGATCGCTGCGGCTTATTGGAATCCGGGAGCGCCAAGGCTTTTTTCGCTTGAGGATATCCAATCACCGGATTTTTCCATTTCTGTGATAGCCGACATTACCTGCGATATTGGAGGCTCCATCCCCACTACTTTGCGGCCTAGCAGGATTTCAGATCCAGTGTATGATATTGAGCGGGAAAGCGGACAGGAAATTCAAGCCTTTGGAAGTCAGACAAGTATTTCGGTGATGGCGATAGACAATTTACCCTGTGAACTTCCTCGGGAATCCAGCACTCAATTTGGAAAACAACTCTCGCAATGGGTAATTCCTGCCTTGTTGGAGGAAAATTCTGAGATTCTGGAAAGAGCCACTGTGACCAGAGACGGGGATTTGACTTTGGAATTTATGTATTTGGAGGACTATGTCAACGGAGAAACGGCCGATGAAAAATCTGAATAGGTTTTTAGAGTCTACCTTATTAAAACCCACAATGACCGGTCGGGATGTGGAAGCTTTAGTTGTCGAAGCTATCGAATGGCAATTTGTAGGGGTATGTGTTCCTTCTTTTTGGGTGAAAAAAGTGAAGCGGGAGTTAAGGGACCAGGACATTCAGGTAGTCACCGTTCTTGGGTTTCCTTTTGGGTTTGAGGATACTGCGACCAAAGTTGCGGAGGCCCAAGAAGCCATCAAGAACGGAGCGGACGAACTGGATCTTGTCTGGTCCCAGACGGCCTTTCATTCGGGAATGAATTGGCCTAAAATTGAAATTGCCCAGCTCTCCAAGATCTGTCATGAGGAAGAACGCCTTTTAAAAGTGATCATCGAAACAGCCTACTTGTCCAAAGACCAAATTCGGGAAGCGTGTTTGATTTGTCAGGAAGCCGGAGCAGATTATGTCAAAACCTCGACTGGCTATGCTCCTACAGGTGCGAAGGTGGAAGATATCCAACTGATGCGGGAGACGCTGTCTTCAGGAGTGGGTATCAAGGCCAGTGGCGGTATCAAGACTTTGGATTTTGCATTGGAACTTATCCAGGCTGGAGCAGATCGAATCGGCACCAGTTCGGCAGTTTCCATAATGAAAGAATTGAAATCAAGAACTTCTTAAGCCCTGCTGAAATAGATCAGGAGAAAAGGAATGATGAAAAACATAAGCAGGATGTAGGCGAACCCCAGGATCCTGTTATCGACAGACTTCTTCCCCATAAAATTTGCCATTTGAACCGGGATCTTTCTGATTTCGGGGAAAGGAAGAAAGATCAATGCACCGATGCTGTTGAAGAGAATGTGGACTACGGCAAGGGCTATGGCGGCTTCTGATTTATACAAGGATGCAATTACCGCTGTGATCGTCGTCCCGATATTGGCTCCGATGATAAATGGAAAAGATTTGGCCAAGCTGACTTTTCGATTAGCTACGAGCGGGACTACCAGAGAGGTGGTGACTGTACTGGATTGGACCAGGGCAGTGAAAAATGTGCCGTAAAGGAAAGCAAGTCCGGTTTTTTTGAATATCAGGTTGTTGATATTGTTAAAGCTGCTCAATACAAAGGACTTGTACATGGCCGTGGAAAGGATCTTGATTGCTCCAAAAACCAAGAAAATGGCCAAAATCATGGTGAGGAAGGGAATGCTGATGTGGTCTGTGATCCATTCTGTGAGGGGTCGGGTGAATAATTTATTGTAAACAATCGGGCCTTCAAAAGTATCGTCAAAGGAGAGTAAGCTGACGATTTTTTGGGCCAGACCGGATAAAAATCCAAAATAAACTTCCAAGGGAAGTAAAATTAAAACGGTCAGGATATTAAACATATCATGGAGAATACCTGCCGAAAGAGCCCGTTTGAATTGCTTTTTTTCCATCAGGTAGGAAAAAGAGACGAGTGTAGAGGTAAGGGTTGTCCCAATGTTTGCTCCCAAAACCATGGGCACTGCTTGCTGTAAACTCATGTTGCCAGACGCTACAATGGCGACAATACTGGCGGTGACCGTGGAGCTGCTTTGGATCAGAGCCGTGACCAAGAGACCGATAAACAGGCTGACGAATGGATTTTGAGTCGCCTGCAAAATTTCCTCTGCGACAGAATCATTGATGGCCGCCATGGCAATGGTGAGCAGATCAATAGAAAAAATGAACAACAAAAGACCTAGAAAAAATATGATCAGGTTTTTTGTTTTAGGAGCTGAAGAAGATTTTGGCTGGTCCCAGTTTTCCATTTTTTCGGAATAAACCAAGCCTTTCTAAGGGAGCCTGGATTTTTCGATTTTCAGAATTTATGCTAAAAATATGAGCAAAAGTTGAAATTTTTTTTGAAAAAAGGGGTTAAATGGCTGTCAAAAAAATAGGTTTCTTATTAGTTAACAATTTGTTAACATAGGGTGCAAGATATCTTCTTTAATTTTGGGCGCTGTAATAGCCCACCCCTGGCAATGAAAAAACAAATAGACCAAAACATCAATCAAGACAAGCTTTCCAAATCAGCCTATGCCTTGTTTGATTTTACCAAAAGCGAAAGACCCTTCCTGATTACCATCTGTGTTCTGGTTTCAATCGCAGGATTGATTACTCCATATACCTATGCAGCCATGTGGTTTGGCTTTGCGCTGGCCGCTTATTCAGCCATTGCCAATGACAGTATCCAGACCATTGGTACTTTTATCGCATCCAATACCAAAAGACCATGGTGGCTTCTTTGGTTGTTTATGGGTTTGATCTTTGTGGGCACGGTGACTTATAGCTGGATTGTATTTGATGGAGACGTGAGTTATGAACGATTGAGTGTTCCTGGATTGGAAAAAGCGCCCGATAGTTTCGTCTTTTTGCAATTGGCAGCTCCGATTGTCCTGTTGATAATGACCCGGATGCGAATGCCGGTTTCCACTACTTTTCTATTGTTGAACGTATTTACTTACAAAGCCGGAACGATTGTAGACGTCATGTTCAAGAGTTTTGTGGGCTACGTTTTGGCATTTGGGCTTGCGATTATCGTTTGGTTTACCTTAGAAAGATTTTTCAAAAATTACCTGAAAGGCCAAGCAAAACCCTACTGGACGGTATTGCAATGGATTACTTCAGGGATTCTATGGGCGGTATGGATTATGCAGGATGCTGCCAATATTGCCGTGTTTTTGCCGAGACAGCTGGATGTGGTTGAGTTTTCAGTATACACCGGATTTGTATTCTTAGGCCTTGGATTTCTTTTTTATCTGAAAGGGGATAAAATCCAAAGCATTGTCAACGAAAAATCCAATGTCACCGACGTCAGAGCCGCGACTATTGTGGATTTGGTTTATGCGGTGATTCTGTTCTATTTCAAAATGTACAGCAAAGTACCCATGAGTACGACTTGGGTGTTCATCGGATTGCTTGCCGGACGAGAATTGGCGATTGCCATCGGAAAGCATGGCAAGGCCAAGAAGAAAAATGCCTGGTTGGTGAGAGCTTTTAGATTGGGTAGGAAGGATATTTTCAAGGCTTTGGTAGGCTTGGTGGTCTCCTTGATCTTGGCAATCATCATCAACAAAGGTGTGCGGGATGAAATCTTCGCCATGTTCTAACCGAAGTTTTTTGGAAATTTTCAGCCACGAATATTTTATGAATGAAGCCCTCAAGCAGGCCAAAATAGCCTTCGAAGAGGGGGAAATTCCTGTAGGAGCAGTGATAGTTTCCAAGAACAAAATCATTGCTAGGGGCTACAACCAAACTGAAAAGCTTCAGGATGTAACAGCCCATGCAGAAATGATCGCCATCACTTCTGCAGCCAATTACCTGGGAGCAAAGTATCTCCCGGATTGTAAGTTATATGTTACCTTGGAGCCTTGCCCCATGTGTGCAGGGGCTCTTTTTTGGTCACAAATCGGGGAGATTTATTACGGAGCCTCCGATCCCAAAAGAGGATATCATCAATGCAATGCAGCCATGCTCCATCCCAAAACCAAAGTATTCGGCGGCCTTATGGAACAAGAAGCGCAGGTTTTGGTGTTGGATTTTTTTAAAAAGCTGAGAGACTAAGTCTTTTTCAAAAACAGAGAACCTTTTTGGATTGAGAGTGGTTTTTCAAACACACCTTAGATTTAAGGAAAAGAAATTCATGTTTAACCCTAAATTTTAATACTATGGCTTTTACACTCCCATCATTACCCTATGCTTTTAATGCGCTAGAGCCTCATTTTGACGCCAGAACTATGGAGATCCACCATGGAAAGCATCACAATGGCTATGTGACCAATCTCAACAATGCTGTAGCAGGAACAGACCTGGAAGGGAAATCTCTGGAAGAGCTGATGCAAGTAGCAGGATCCAACCTAGCCGTCCGAAACAACGGAGGAGGTCACTGGAATCACAGTTTGTTCTGGGAAATTCTTTCACCTAATGGAGGAGGAGCTCCTTCCGGAGATCTTGCAGGTGCAATCAATGCGAAATTCGGCAATTTTGATGAATTTAAAGAAGTGTTCAACAAAGCTGCCGCTACCCGGTTTGGATCTGGTTGGGCTTGGTTAATTGTGACCACCACAGGTAATCTGGAAGTCGTATCTACACCTAACCAAGATAATCCATTGATGGATGTGGCTGAAATCAAAGGTACTCCGATTCTTGGTCTGGATGTATGGGAACACGCGTATTACCTGCACTATCAAAACAGAAGACCGGATTATATTTCTGCCTTTTGGAATGTGATCAATTGGGCAGAAGTAGAGAAAAGATATAAGGCTGCTCTTTAATTTTAGAGGGTAAACTCATTCATCCCGAACTTAACGTTCGGGATTTTTTTTGTCCCAAACCGAATAAAATATTGTACGGTATTGATACACCCTTTTGGTAGCCCAAATCAAAAAATGCTGTTTTTGGCTATTTTAGGCCGGTTTTGATTCCTTGGCATTTCATTTTCCTATAGACTGGCACAAGTAACAGACTAAGCCAATCTATTTCATGATGAAAACTACCAGCTTTATTTTTCTGACCTTTCTTATCTACCTTCTTGGGATAAGTAATCTGGCCGCCTCTCCAAAAGAGGTTGCAAAAATTTCCGGAAAAGTGGCAGACCAAAAAGGTCAGCCAGTTCCGTATGCTAACGTAGCCTTGATCTCTGTAGACGGAGGCCTGGTGGACGGAGCTGTTTCGGATGAGGATGGAAACTTCCTGATCGAGTCCGTCAAAAGCGCCAAGGTAAAATTGGTGATCTCTTCCATCGGGTACCACACCTTTTCTTCAGAGGTTTTTGACCTCCAGCCTGGGATTGCCAAAGATTTTGGAAAGCTGACGATCGAGGATGAAATGACCGGACTCGACGAAGTGACCGTCAAGGCTTCCAGACCCGAGATCATTATTGAGCCGGATAAGACCATAGTCAATGTCGAGGGAACCGTCATGGCAGAAGGCTCCAATGCCCTTGATGTGATCGGGAGATCTCCGGGGATTTATGTAGATCAAGATGGAAATATCAATCTGAACGGGCGCACTGGCGCTACGGTGATGATCAATGATCGCCCTTCCTACATGAGCGCGACAGATCTGGCAAATTTTCTCCGCTCCATGCCTGCAGACAATATCAAAAGCATTGAAGTAATCAATAATCCTTCTTCCAGATTTGATGCTGAAGGATCGGCAGGGGTGATTAACATCCAGCTGAAAAAGAACACCGTCGATGGGGTCTTCGGGAATATCCAGGTTGGCAGTCAATACAACGGACTCTATGCGCCCAATGCCGGAGCTACCCTGAATGTGAAAAAAGGGAAATGGTCTACCAATGGGACCTTTAACTATAATGAATATGCCAATCACAATGACTTGGATATTTATCGAAACTTCTCTTTGGAGGAAGGAGTCTCCAGCTTCAATCAAGATTCCCGAATCACCTCGAGATATAAAACCCCTTCCTTTGTAGGCTCCGCCAACTATGAAATCAACAAAAATCAAAACCTGGGGTTCAATTTGCAGCTTTCGGCTTCGACAGACGAAAACACCAGTGACTCTAAAACAGAAATCACCAACCCGGGTCAGGACTACAACAGCTATATCAAGTCTCTGAATGATGCGGAAGGAAAAAGAAACAGAGTGTTTTCTAACCTTCACTACGATGCGAAATTGGACACGTTGGGTACGAAAATTTCTGCTGATGTGGACTTTACCTTAATGGACAACAGCAGCAATTCCCTTTTGAGCAATAACTATTGGAATGGTCAAGATCCGGAAGATGTCGATCAGGACAGAATTTTGACCCTGAACGAAATGTATTACACCATCTTCACTTCCAAAGTAGATTTTACCAAGCCTTTGAAGGGCGGAAAAATCTTTGAAGCTGGGTTGAAAGGGAGTTGGGTTAAGTCCGACAATGATCTTAACCTAAGCAAGTCTGAAGAGGAAGGGCCATTTGTGCCGGACCCTAATTCCAACCAGTTTATTTACAACGAAAACGTATTGGCAGCCTATACCTCTTTGAAAGGCTCGTTCAATGAAAAGCTGAGCTATCAGGCGGGTTTGAGGGGAGAGTATTCCGACATCACCGGAAACTCTGTGACCCTTCAGGAAATTAACAGTCAGCGGTATTTCAATCTTTTCCCCAGTGTCTTTATTCAGCACAAGGTGAGCGATAAGTATCAGATCGTGTACAATGCCAACCGTAGAATCACCCGTCCCAACTACCGATTGCTGAATCCATTTGTATATTACATTGATCCTTTGACATCCGAAAAAGGAAATCCAGGCTTGACTCCTCAGTATTCCACGAATTTTGAAATGAATCACGTGATCAAAGGAGCCTATCAGTTTACCCTGGGTTATAGCGTGACGGAAGACACCTTCATGCAGGTGTTTGAGCAAGACCAAGAGAACCGGACCACCACCACCTATACGGACAATTTTGACCAAACAAGAAATGCCAACTTCAGAGCTATTCTTCCCTTCGAAATCAAAAAGTGGTGGAATACTTCCAATATGGTACAGGTAAATTACAACCAATTCCAGACTCAGATTGAAGAGGATTTTCTGGATGTAGAGCAAGTTTCCTACATGGTAAGAACCCAACAAAACTTTGTCTTGCCAAAAGGCTTTAAAATGGAATTGATGGCCATGTATTTGGGTCCTCAAATCTGGGGTCAAGGCCAGATCGAGGGATTTGGCTGGGTAGATTTGGGTGTGACCAAGTCCCTGATGAAAGACAAACTTTCGCTTTCGGTCAATGGAACGGACTTGTTCAGAACTCAGGTAATCCGGGCAAAGGTTGACTTTGCAGACATTGATACTTCCTTCCGTCAATACCGAAGCAACCAGGGGATTCGCTTTACCTTGAGATATAATTTTGCCAAAGGGGAAAGCTTCAGAGTAAGGTCCAGCACCGGAAGCTCAGAAGAAAGAAACCGATTGGATTAATCAAACCACCTTCCTTATAAAGCCTCTTCCTCGGGAGAGGCTTTGTTTTTTTGGAGAAAAATTGAAGCTTAGTCCCATGGACTTTTGGGATTTTCATACGCATCAATCTGGACGCATTAATTCTATCCGGAATGCTGATTTGGACACTTTACCTGAGCTAGGGACTTACTCTTTGGGAATCCATCCCTGGGATCTGGAGGAAAATTGGGAACAAAAACTTGCTGTTATTGCTGAGGAAGCTCGGGGAAATCTTGCTGTCCTTGCCATCGGAGAATGTGGATTTGACCGACCCAAAGGTCCGGATTTGAAGCTCCAAAAAGCCGCAATTTCTGCGCAAGGGCAATTGGCTTTGGAACTGGATATACCGGTGATTTTGCATTGTGTCAAA
>JAJLJS010000378.1:0-4247 GCA_033844545.1 Cyclobacteriaceae bacterium
ACTCCAAATTCATCTCTTACGATTTCAATTTGGCTAGTGTCCCAACCGGATGGTTTTAAGACTCTTTGACAGGAAAAGAGCATCAAAAGGACCAGGGCAAATGGAAAAGAATTTTTCATGCGGAGAAACTAGGATATCAAAATATACGGGGAGCTACAGGATTAACCAAGCTTTGAAGGTTTCCTCTTTTTCTAAAAAAAGAAAGCCGACGATAGACGGCTTTGGGGGTGATCAACCACTTTTCTCCTTTTTAGAATTGAGCAATCGACTTATCTGAATTCGTATTCTACTCCGCTCACTTGGGTCAGCAAAGTGGCGGGAGCATCGAGCGCCACCGCCGATTTTGGAGGAATCGGAGTGACCGGGGAATTTTTTGCCAGATAGTTTTTCACTGCCTGGTGAAGTGTAAAGGCGGTATTTTCTGTCTCCATTACTCCTTTGAATCGACAGAGCATATCATCTGGGTCTCCATCCCGCTCGCAGGCGCATATTTTGTAAACCCGCTTAGGATCAATTTGTTTGCCTTGAACCAATGCGGATTGTACTCTTTTTCCCTCCTCTCCATATGCGTTGAATTTTACTTCCATTCCCCGGAATTTGATTACCCAGCCACCGAAGCGCTTGGAGGCATCCTTGGCAAAGACATTATTGAGCTCCCTTTCCAGCCATTCCTGGATTTGAACTCCGGTGACCTTGCCGGTTCGGATAGTACTGTCCACGGGCAGCATGTCAAAAATATACCCGTTGGTAATGGGGATATTTCCGCTTTGGTCTGGAGTGGAACGGGGTGGGCAAAAGCGGAACCCGTTGGAAAGGACAATGTCAACATCCGGGATTTGCCAGGAAATGGCGTCCAAAATCATCGTATCGATGGTGTTTTCGATGACGAAATACCGATAAAGCGGAATGGTGGAATAGCCGGCAATCTGCTGAATATCCCTCTGGTAAGGACCTTCATTTTCGGCAATGATTTTCTTCATGGCCTTAGATTCGGGATATTTTTCGGCCGATACTTCCAAGAGTTCGTACTCATCCGAGACTACTTTTCCGTTTTCGATTTTCAGGTCCAGTTTTCCCACAAATGAACCAAAGGCTCCAGGCTCGACCACTTTGGCATACTTGGCCTGAATGGGTTTTCTGACCCGCTCATGGGTATCGCCTCCGAGTATGTAATCCACTCCTTTGCAGGCAGGAATATTGGCCAGATGGATTTGTTGAGAAAGTCCCAAATGAGCCACAATGGAGACAAAGGCGCATTTTTCCTGATTTCGTAGGACCTCCACGTAATGGGCTAGATTTTCTTCAGGTTTGGTGTAGACTATTCCCTTGCTGTAGTTTGGAGATTGTCGGATGGGGACCAAATGATCCGTGTAGCCCAAAAAGCCAAACTTCACCCCGTTGACTGTCCAGATATGGTAAGGAGGAAAGATCAATTCTCCTTTTTTACCCTCACCCAAATCATGGTACATATTGGCGCAGACCTTTGGCGCAGTCAAAGAGCCCAAGAGATGCTGCATGGATTTTTTGTAATAAATCACTTCCCAGTTGCCGGGTAGGTAAAGGTCGTAATCCAATGCATTCAGAATGGGAACCATGGCTTCTCCTGTTGTTTTCACCGAAAGCTCTGAGCCTTGAAACATGTCTCCAGTATCAATCAGAAAGCTGTTTTCCAATTTGGCTCGCTCCTGATCCAAAAATGTTTTGAGATGGGAGTATCCGCCAGTTTTTCGGAATACAGATTTTTCATTTTCCCAAAACAACTCATCGTGTGCATGAATCTGGCAGTGCACATCAGTGGTCTGGAGGATAGATACAGTGAAGGAATTCGGGTTGGATTTTGGCTTTTGACTTACTGTGGAAGCTTGGCTGACACCAGCCAAACTAGTACTGGCTCCCAGTGCTCCCAGTTGGGCCAAGAATTTTCTCCTGGAGGATTTCATGGTTTAATTTTGGGCTTATGGTAATGAAAATATATTTTCAGCAAGGGACGCTTTTTTCCATGCTGCTTGGAAAATAAGCCTTCTTCCAAATTAAATTTTGTGATCGGTGTCACAAAGGCAAAAAAAAGCCCCCAAGATGGAGGCTGAAAAAGTCAAGGGCGATTAATTGGATGCAGTAAATTTTACCACCTCATTGGTAATTGGCTTAACGGTTTTGAGGTAGGCATAAATTGCCTTCAGATCTTCTTCTTTCATGCCTGCATACATAGTCCAAGGCATCAGAGTATTAAACTCCCCGGGGGAAACTTTCGGTACCACATACCCTGAATCCTGGTATTGCTTAAACCTTCCTACAAACATTTCCTCAGTCCAGTTTCCGATACCGGTTTCCGGGCATTGGGTAATATTCGAAGAGGTGACAACCGATCCGTCTGGGAAAGGAAATTCCCGTCCACCCGCGAAGGCAACCTCTTTCAGAATCATTCCTTGGGGATCTACCTGCGTGTGACATTCTATGCAGCCTGAGGCATTCACCAAATAAGCACCGTAGGCCACCTGGTCACTAGAAGAGGGTTTTTGGACCATTTCGGCATTTTTCGGGATGGTACGAAGTATTATGCTGACCGGAAAATCAGCTTGGGAATCTGGGACCTGATTTTCAAGAGAAGGAAGGGACCGTACATAGGCGATGATGTCATAAATGTCTTCCGGATCCATTTTGCCATAGTACAAATAGGGCATCAAAGGAAACATGGGCCTCCCGTCATTGGTGACTCCGGTGGTGATCAATCTGTACAGCTCTCCGTCAGAATAATCCGATATCCCGAAGGGAGTGATGTTTTTGGCATAGAAAACTCCGGGCAATCCCATTTCATGGTCAAACCGGTCACCTCCGGCTCCGAGAGTACCGGGAGCAGGTGGTCCGGAGAAAAGTGAAAAATCACGCTTGGAATGACAATCCATGCAGACTGTGACGTGATTGGCCAGGTAGGCCCCTCTTTCAATTCGCTCAGGGGTATATTCGATAGTTAATTCGGGGGCGGGCTCCACATCTGGAAAGGATATGTAGAGAAAAGCAAAAGCGCAGACCAGTAGCAAGACTACCGCTCCTAAAAAGTAGGCAGCAATTTTAAAGATCTTATTCATAATGGTTTGGGTTGGGATTCAAAAAGTTAGACAAAAAGCTAAGTATTTGAAAATCATCTGAAAGTAAATTTCGAAATACGTTTAAAAAGTGAATTTTATTCTTGTAATCTTACAAAACCTCCAAATGAAAATGCCCTATAGATCACAGAAATGTAATTTTTATGAATTTTAAGTAGAAAGTATTCCTATTTTCACTTAGAGAAAACCAACCATCAACATGAAAAAATTAATCCTATTTGTATTCCTTTTGATAGGAGTGTCTGCCTTCGCCCAAGAGGAGGAAGTCCTGAAAAAACTGGACTCCAAGTCCGAGTTTTACGGCAAAATAGCCCATCAAATCTGGTCCAATCCTGAGCTGGGATATTTGGAGACTGAAAGCTCCACATTGCTGCAAAAAACACTTTCGGATGCAGGATTTAAAGTGACTGCAGGAGTGGCAAACATTCCAACCGCTTTTGTGGCGGAATACGGTTCGGGTAAACCTGTAATCGGGATTATGGCAGAATTTGATGCGCTTCCGGGAGTTTCTCAGGAAGCAGTACCATTCCGCAAGGCAGTCGTCGATGGGGGAGCAGGCCATGCCTGTGGACACCACCTTTTTGGGACTGCTTCTGTGGCAGCAGGTATTTCTGTGAAAGAATGGATGGCGGCCAATAAGATCACCGGGACTGTCCGAGTCTATGGAACTCCTGCCGAAGAAGGCGGTGGAGGAAAAGTGTACATGGCACGCGCGGGTTTGATTGACGATGTGGACGCGATGCTGCATTGGCATGCAGGCTCTCAAAATGCCGCAGGAGCTACTTCTTCCTTGGCCAATATTTCTACCAAATTCAGGTTTTATGGAGAGGCATCTCATGCCGCGGCAGCGCCGGAACGTGGAAAATCAGCATTGGATGCTGTGGAAGCCATGAACTTTATGGTCAACCTGATGCGTGAACATGTACCCATGGAGACCCGAATGCATTATGTGATTACCCGAGGAGGTGAGGCTCCAAATGTGGTTCCTGCATTCGCAGAATCCTACCATTATGTAAGACATCCCAATGCTCAAGTGGTGAAAGACATCTTTGCCCGGATGGTTAAGGCTGCCGAAGGGGCTGCATTGGGCACCCAAACGCGCATGGAGTACGAGGTGATCAATGGAGTTTATAACCTTTTGCC
>JAJLJS010000379.1:0-2505 GCA_033844545.1 Cyclobacteriaceae bacterium
AAGCCTAAGCGATTCTTTGGAGCAGCCCGTAACGTGGAAAACGGCGGATCCTTGACAATCATCGCTACTGCTCTGGTGGAAACAGGATCCAAAATGGATGAGGTAATTTTCGAAGAATTCAAAGGTACCGGCAACATGGAATTGGCATTGGACAGAAAGCTTGCCAACCGAAGAATCTATCCTTCTATCGATGTATTGAGCTCAGGAACCCGACGAGAAGATCTCCTGATGGACAAAGAAGAAATGCAGCGAGTTTGGATTTTGAGAAAACTGATGAGCGATATGACGGCTCAGGAATCCATGGAATTCCTGCTTCAACGAATGAAAGGAACCCGGGACAATGCGGAATTTCTGATCAGTATGAATGGGTAGCCCTATCAGATCATAATATACCAACAAACCCCTGCTTAATTTTAAGCGGGGTTTTTTGCTTTTTAACGCAGGTAATATGGATTTGAAAAGCACTTTTTATGTATTTTTGTGAGGAATAAAGTCAAATTCATCACCCAATAATTACCCATATTGAGCACCTGCAATTTGATTAGGCACAAAGCTTATTGTGTCTTCTTGATATTCAAAACTCATTTATTTTATTTGGTTTTATTCCTTTTTATTGCCCAAATCACCATTGGGCAAACCTCAAGATCGGTAATACTTACCAAAACTTTCACCTCCAGCGGGACATTTTCCCTCACTGATTTAACAGATATCCCGGACTTCGATCCTTCAAACGAAATTTTTGCGGTTGCCCAAGTTGATTTACTTCTGGTGGGTGGCGGAGGAGGAGGAGGTAGAGGTGCCTTTGCTGCCGGAGGAGGAGGAGGGGCAGTCGTCACCCAATCTATAGATTTAAACCTTGGCGCAACCTTATCCATCACCATAGGAAATGGCGGACAAGGGGCAAGACAAGGAAGCAATAATTCTAACAATGGACTTTCTGGAGGAAATACTATTGTTTCACTAACGAGTGGCACCACATCTATTAATCGAACTGCAAGTGGAGGCTCTGGAGGTAATGGAAACGGAAATGGGGGGAATAGCGGAAATGGGAATCCAGGGGGCTCAGTAAATGGCTCAGGTCAGAATGTAAAAGGAGGAGGCGGTGGCGGAGCCGGAGGCCCTGGAACCGGTGGATTTGGCACTGGAGTAAATTCAACGGGTGGTAACGGAGGAAATGGAGTTTCTGTAGTATTTGCTGGAGGAATTTTTGGTGCCGGAGGAGGTGGAAACAGTAGAAATGGAGGTTTAGGAGGAAATGGAGGAGGTGGAGACGCTAACCCTTCTGGCCCAGGAGGGAATGGGTTCAACCATTCCGGAGCAGGAGGAGGTGCAGGTTCGGCATCTGCAACAGGGGGAAATGGAGCCAATGGGAAGGTTGTGGTACAAATTGCCTATAGAATTCTTCCAGTCCAATTTGCCTCTTTCCATGTCGAATTTGATCAGAAAAACAGGACAGCAAGAATCGAATGGTCCACTGCTAAAGAATGGCAAAGCTCTCATTTTGAGATAGAAAGAGCTCTCAATTCTGTCAAGGAATGGAAGGTCATTGGGGAAGTATCTGGTGTCGGGTTTTCGGATGAAATTTCAAGCTATTCCTTTGAGGACAACGCACTTCCAGCAGCAGGAGGAAATATCTTCTATAGAATTAAACAGGTCGATTTTGATCAGAATTTTTCCTATTCCAATACCAAGGCGATTTTTTTAG
This sequence comes from Cyclobacteriaceae bacterium, assembly GCA_033844545.1. Taxonomy (GTDB): domain Bacteria; phylum Bacteroidota; class Bacteroidia; order Cytophagales; family Cyclobacteriaceae; genus Algoriphagus. The sequence goes on from JAJLJS010000379.1 coordinate 1,706, forward strand.
ATCCATTGGCTGGGCAACAAACCTGGATTGCTTATCCTAATCCCAGTTCCGCAATGGATCCAATTAGGGTGGACATCTTGGATCCTGGTAAATATTCAGACGAAATCATTTTTGTTCAGGTCCAGGATCCAATGGGAAGAGTAGCCAGTTTTTCTGCTGACTCGATTGAAAAAATAAATTCTGGAATAAATACTTGTTTATCCGGCTTTCAAAAGGGTCTGGTCTTGGTTACTTTTTCCTGGGGGAATCAGAGGGAGACGTACAAGATTCTAAGAAAATAAAAAACTCCATTCCAATCCTATTTTGGAATTCTAGGCAATTTTTACAACCTAGATGCTTTATCCCCAACACTAGGAATTAATATTTACAATCAACTAATCAATAAATAAATACTAGTTTTTCTTTAGAAGATAATTTTGTAAAATTGGAATTTATTGTATTTTAGCGTGTTAAAATATTCGAATATGAAGAATTCTATCCTGTAAAGGATTAAATTGTATATATAATTCAATAATATATTTATCAAGAGTTAAACTTAAAAGCCAAAATTATATTTCCTTATTACACAAATGTTACTTGATCGATCCATTATGTGACTGATTAACAAAGTGTAGTTCGGTCTAATCCAAGATAAAAGCTAGTGAATTTGTTTTAATTAGACCAAGAAATAGGTAAATTGAAATGCGTTTTTATGGATTTGAAATTCATCTGAGGCATTAAAAACAGGGAATGCGGGGACTTTTACTTCATAGTATATTTTTTGTATTGCTGATTTTTATCGGATGGGAAACGTATGGGCA
>JAJLJS010000380.1:0-7780 GCA_033844545.1 Cyclobacteriaceae bacterium
AGATTACAGATTTGATCTCCCAAAGAATCAAAAGTCAATTATCAAAGTAATTGGCGTCGGTGGTGGCGGTAGCAATGCCGTGAATCACATGTACAGCCAAGGCATCAAAGATGTGGAGTTTGTGGTCGTGAATACCGACGCTCAAGCTTTGAAATCTTCCCCAGTGCCTTTGAGACTTCAGCTTGGGGCTAACCTCACGGAAGGTCTGGGTGCAGGAGCTAATCCTGAACAAGGAAAAAATGCCGCCATCGAATCACAGGATGAGATCCGGGAATTACTCTCCGACAATACCAAAATGGTGTTTATCACTGCGGGTATGGGTGGAGGCACCGGTACCGGTGCGGCTCCGATTGTGGCGAAAATCGCCAAAGAACTTAATATCCTGACCGTGGGTATAGTGACGGCTCCGTTCATGTTTGAAGGGAAAAAGAAAATGGCCGTTGCTCAGGCGGGAATTGAATCCCTTCGTGAGAGCTGTGATACCGTTCTGGTCATTCTCAACGACAAGCTGAGAGAAATCTATGGCAATTTGGCCATCCGAACTGCATTCAGCAAAGCAGATGACATTTTGACCACTGCTGCGAAGTCTATTGCAGAAATCATCACCATCCATCAGGATGTCAACGTGGACTTTGAGGACGTGAAGACCGTCATGAAAGATGCCGGTGCAGCCGTGATGGGCTCTGCGACTGAGGAAGGTGAAGGACGGGCTATCCGTGCGGCAGGTGCTGCGATTTCCTCTCCATTGCTGAACAATGTGGATATCAAAGGGGCACAGAAAATCTTGCTTTCCATCATGTCCGGTGAGGAAGAAGAACTGTCCATGGATGAATTGTCTGAGATTACTGAATACATTCAGGAGAAAGCCGGAGATAATGCCGAGGTGATTTTTGGTCAGGGTATCGATCAGGAATTGGGCAAGGCTATCCGGGTGACGGTCATTGCGACAGGTTTTGAAATGGATAAGCTATCCGATAAAGTAGTGAAAAAAGAATACGCCGCTCCGGTTTCAGCTTTTTCCTCAACCCCATCCAAGCCAAAAGTAGAGGAGGAGCAGGAAGTGAAAACCGTGATTAACCTGGAGTCTGGAAAAAGCCAGCAGGTGAAAGAAGAGCCGGTGACCGGAGGCAGTTTCACGTTCAATTTTCCCAAAGCTCCGATAGCCGCTCAGCCGATCAAGCCCATTCAGGAAGAGCAGGAAGAGTTTAGCTTTGAGCTGAATCCGATCCAGGAGGACAAGCCTGAGGAGACAGCCAGTGAAAAGATCGTTCACGATCTATACGAAGAGGCTCCGAAAAAGACCCAAGAACTACCCAAGGAGTCCGAGCCGGTTCCCACTGCCTTTGCCAATGATTATTATGAGCAAATGAAGCAGAAGGCGATTCAAAGAGCTCACGAACGATTTGAAAAGCTAAAGGGAAAGAGACCATCCATTTCTTCTCCGGATGATTTTAAGGAAAAACTGGAAGTGCCTGCTTATCAGCGAAAGAACGTGGTCTTGAATGAGCCGCAGCACAGTTCAGAGCCTTCAATCAGCAAGTACAATCTGAACGAGGAAAATGAGATCCTCGGAAACAACAGATTTCTGCATGACAATGTGGACTAAGTCCTAAAACTCAAGCAGCATGTCTGCCTGGGTATGCAGCAGTTCTATATACAGCCTGTTGGTGAGCAGGTTATCTGACATATTTTGCTCGATTTTGGCAAGCTTAGGCTTGAGAGCAAGAACATGCATCCCCAGATAATGGAATATGTCGGTGAGGTGGCTCAATGCGATGCCACCTCCCCCGATTCCAGAAGAAATTCCCACCAAAGCGCATTTTTTGTTCCGGAATGTATTCGGATAGGTCATCCCGTCAATAAAAGTTTTCAAAACTCCCGGGAAAGAACCGTTGTATTCCGGGACGATAAACACAAACTTTTTTCCTGCCTTCACTCGATCATGAAACTCATTGTAACCGGGGTTTTTCCCATTGTTTTCATACAAAGCCGTAGCGACAAAGTCTGCCGGTAAATTTTCCAGTTCTAATATTTCTGACTCCATGCCTTTTTCCAAAAGGATGGACTGGTAAAGGGTGGCGATGGTTTTGGATACCGAGTTTTTCCGGTTGGTTCCGACGATGATCTTAATCATGAAGAATTATTTTCTGTCCTGAATACAAGCAAGTGGGGGTAAAAGTTCTTAGCCAAAGCCAAAATCCTATATTTACGGCAATAGAAACAAGAAAATGGATTATTACAAGCAAGTTCAGGAAGCGACTTCCTACATTCAGACACATTTTTCTCAGGAAATTCCCATCGGGATCATTTTAGGAACAGGACTTGGAAGTCTGGGGAACCAGATTCAAGTCGAATTGGAATTGGACTATAAGGACATTCCTCATTTTCCCATATCGACTGTGGAAAGCCATTCCGGGAAATTGATTTTTGGAATTTTATCTGGCAAAAAGGTCTTGGCCATGAAGGGAAGATTCCATTATTACGAGGGATATTCCATGAAGGAAGTGACTTTCCCGGTTCGGGTTATGAAAATGCTCGGGGTAAAAACGCTATTGGTGTCCAATGCTTCCGGAGGTTTGAATCCAGAACAGGAAGTAGGGGAGGTGATGGTGATTTCAGATCATATCAACCTATTTCCGGAAAATCCTCTCCGGGGAAAAAATTATGAGGAATGGGGTCCAAGATTTCCAGATATGAGTGAAACCTATTCTTCAAGACTGATCAAAAATGCATTGAGAATTGCCCAAGAAAATGGCCTAAAACTCCACACCGGAGTTTATGTAGGCGTTGAAGGACCTAATTTGGAAACTCCCGCGGAGTATGCGTACCTAAGAACAATAGGTGCCGATGCCGTGGGGATGAGTACTGTTCCGGAGGTGCTGGTGGCCCGGCAAATGGATATGGAGGTTTTTGGGATTTCTGCCATCACGGACCTGGGAGTACCCGGAAAAATCCACAAAATTTCGATCGCGGATGTGCTTGCAGCTGCTGCCAAAGCCGAGCCGATCATGGCCTTGGTCATGAGGGAATTGGTCCAGGCACTTTGATAATGGAGCTATCGAGTTTAAGGCTTTGATTTCACAGGTCAGTCCGAGCACCTTGAAGATGGGAGTTTGGTGGTATGAGAACCCTTCGACTCCGCTCAGGGTGACACTACCCTTCGACTCCCTGCCTATCCGTCAGACAGGAGCTCAGTTTGACAGAAACACCTTAAAGTATGAAGTGATCTGATAGCAATCCTTGGTTAGGGGTTAATTCAGAATTCTTATTGCGCTGGCAGCTCTCCGATGGTTTTGACCAGTAAATCCATAAAAGGCTTGATTTCATCCGGCCAAAGTGCAGGTTCTTTGCCCACTTGCCACCAAAGTACTCCGGTTTGGTTTTCAAAGGCGATGTAATAACCTCCTTCCTCGATACAATTGGGACAGGCGATGAGTGTATTGCCCAAAGGCCTCAAGTATGATTCTGGGAATTCATCCCGAAGGGCTTCGGCTTTGGCATTCCACTGAGCATCGAGCGCGCTTGCCTTGTAGGTGATCACCGGAGCTTCCCGGAAAGAGTTCATGTTGTCGATATAAAGTTTTCCCTGATCGTATTTATAGATCTGGATGCAATTTCCTTCGCAGAAGAAATTCCAGCTACCGAAAATAAAGGCATCTACTGCGGGCTCTTCGTCTTCCTGTGAGCAGGAACTGAAAAGGGGTAGAATCCATACCAATAAGAGCATCAGTTTTCTCATAAATTTGCTTTTTGGGATTTCAAACGAAACAAAGATTTATCCGTTTGGATAATCGTATCTTGTCATGCTAGATATTTTCTTTTCTTGCAAAGTGATGCGAAATTTTAGGATTCTTTTCATTTTTCTATACTTAGGAGTGATTTTTAGAGGATTTTCTCAGACGGATTCCTTAACCTATACCTTCGGAAGGGAGAGTGGAGCCACTCAGGATTCGTATGTGCTTACCGGTAAAATTACACTCAAAACCAACGGAGATCCTCTGCCTGGGGTCGGGATTCATTTGGATGGGTTATTCTCCGGAGTAAGCACGGATAAGTTTGGCTTTTATTACTTGAGTATTCCCAAAGGAGCCCATAAAGTCACTTTTCGGCATATTTCCCATATTCCCATTTTCACCCAGGTATATCTTTATGAAAATGCGGTGATCAACTTGGAGATGGAGGAAAAGAATTTTGAACTCGAGGGGGTGGTGGTGATGTCTGATCAGCCCGATCGGAATGTTCGGGAGCCCATCACCGGCATCACCAAACTGACCACCCGGGAGCTGAAAGCCATCCCGGCTTTTCTCGGAGAAGCGGATATTTTCAAAGGGCTTCAACTTCTTCCAGGGGTTTCTTCTGTCGGGGAGGGGACTTCCGGAATCAATGTCCGCGGTGCCAAAACCGATCAAAATTTGATCTTGATGAATGAAGCATTGGTCCTGAGTTCCAACCATGCATTGGGTTTTTTGTCAGCATTCAATACAGACGTAACCGAAACCTTCACCTTATACAAAGGCAATCTTCCCGCAAATTTGGGCGGACGGTCGGGCTCTGCCTTGAACATCCTGATGCGGCCCGGGGATATGAATTCTTGGAAAGGTTCTGTTGGGCTGGGTACTTCCAATGGCAAATTGCTGCTCGAAGGTCCTTTGGCCAAAGACAAAATCAGCTTGATCGTCGGAGGTCGGATTTCCAATGTCAACTGGCTGCTCAACCAAAGCCGGGACTTGGACCTGCAAAACAGCCGGCTGAATTTCTACGACGGATACCTGGGGCTGACCTGGAAGTTAGCCCAAGGTCATACCTTGGAAGCGAATACGCTGTTGACGGGAGATGAATTTCTGTTTTCAGACCAGTTTGGATACGACTGGAGCAACCGGGTCAGTTCGCTTCGCTATCGGGGGATTTTGGGGGAAAACATTTCTCTGAATGCCCTATTGGCAGATGGAGAATTCACCAATGCCTTTATAGATCCGGAAGGGTTGGCAGCCGCTACAGTAGAAAACGGGATGAATTACCAGCAAGGGAAAATTGCCCTGACTTGGGCAAATGAGAAGCTTGCAGTGACTACCGGTGCAGAAGGGATCTATTACCGGGGAAAACCGGAACAATTAAATCCCTATGGTCCAGATTCGGGAATAGTTCCCGAAAAAGTCGGAAAGGAAAAAGGAATCGAATTTTCCGGTTTCCTGACCATGGAATATGAATTTGGGGAATCCACGGGAATAGTCGCTGGTCTTCGGTATTCTACCTATGCTCAATTGGGCCCTGATACCGTATATCAATACAATCCCAATGCTCCGATTTCTGAAGATGAAATTTCCGGGGAAGTAATCTTTCCTGAAGGAAAAATCAAGTCCTATGCCGGCTTGGAGCCTAGAATTTCTCTCCGCCAAAATATCAACTCCAACACCTCGGTGAAGTTGAGCTATGCCAGGCTGTTCCAATATGTGCAATCCGTTTCCAATACCTTTGGCCCCACTCCGATTGATTTGTGGCAGTTGAGCACCACCTATATTCCACCCCAGCAGTCAGATAATTTCTCCTTGGGGGTTTTTAGGAATTCTTCCGATAATAAGTGGGAATATTCGGTGGATGCTTTTTACCGAAAAGGCCAAAATCAGGTAGAATACCGGGATTTTGCGGATATTTTTCTCAATCCTCATATGGAAACTGAGTTGGTCTTTGGGGAAGGAAAAGCCTATGGAGCCGAATTCATGATCAAGAAAAACCTGGGTGTGGTGACCGGTTGGTTAGCGTATACGTATTCCAGATCCTTCTTTCGATCCTCCAGTGAGTTTGAGGCAGAGCAGATCAACCAGAACGAATGGTTTCCATCCAACTACGACAAGCCCCATGAGGTGAATTTTATCCTGAGCCGAAAAATGTATCCCAGAGGTCTGTTTAATTTTTCGGTCAATTACGCCACCGGAAGGCCAGTCAGTGCGGTTACAGCTTCCTATTTGCTGAACGGGGGCTTGGTGGTGCCGGATTATTCAGCCAGAAACCAGTACCGCATCCCGGATTATTTTCGGGTGGATGTCTCCTACACCGTAGAAAAAGTCTTTTCCAAAAAAGGGGACAGTTTGAATTTCAGTATTTACAATGTTTTCGGAAGGAAAAATGCCTACTCGGTTTTTTGGAAAAAGGATAGCGATTCCCAGCAGTTGAGGCCTTATCGCCTGGCTATTTTGGGGGCAATATTTCCATCCATTTCTTACAGTATTCAGTTGGGAGGTGACCATGACTAGACGGCTACTTTGGCTATGGCTTTTGATCCTTTTGGGATTCAATTCCTGTGTGGATCAAATCAGTTTTCCTTTGGAAAAAGCTGCAAAAGAGCGATTGATTGTTTCAGGTTTGTTTACAGATTTGGAAGGGCCGCATTTGGTGTTTTTGTCCCAAACGACCTCACAGGCTCGTGAGCCTCTCTTTTCCGGGGGATATTTTACCATCAATGACAAGCCGAGACCTGTGAATAATGCCCGGGTTATCCTACTGTCTCCTACCAAAGGACAAATAGCGCAATATCAGGAGGTCCGTTCCGGGGAGTATGAAATCCGGGGGAAATTTGCTTTCGAACCGGAAATGGAGTTTTTTCTTCAAATAGACATCGAAGGGAAAACCTACCGCTCAGCAACCCAAAAAATGCCCAGCACGATCGGCTCGGATGCTTTGAGTTTCTCTTTCGAACGAACCAGACTGGAAAACAACCCCGACGCAGCCCAGGTGGTGATCCGTACCGAAGCGACCCTTCCTGATCAAGTGGGAGGGTATTTCCTTCGTTGGACAGTGGATGAGGCCTATTTTTGGGATTTGACCTTCTTCCCCAATCCTTTCAATGTTCCTCCTCCCAATTGCATCGTATTCGATTTTCCGGATCCGGAGCGGATTACTTTGGTCAATGGAAACCTGCTGAATAGTCCCGGAGGAAAATCCAATCTTGTGGTCGCACAGCGGTTGGTGGATCAATCCTTTTTGAGCCGACATTATTTCAATGTCCAGCAATTGAGCATCACTCAGGAAACTTATGATTACTGGAGAAAAGTCAGGGAAGTGGTCAACAATACAGGGTCGGTATTCGATTCTCCTCCCGCTGCCATCCGGGGGAATATGTTCAATGTGAATGATCCGGATGAGGTGGTATTGGGCTATTTTGAGGTGGCCAAAGCCAAAGTTACCCGGATCTTTACCACCCGGGCAGATGTGCCTTATTTTTTAGAAAAAGTCTGTGAATACCTCCCCAATAAACGCAGGGATCAATACGAGCCGACCTGTCTGAGCTGTAATGTTTTCCCCAATAGCACCTCAGCGTATCCGGACTGGTGGTTTGAGGATTGATTTTCTGAATTAGCGCCATTCCTTCAGAAGGCAGGTTTCTTTTTCTTGGCTGCTTGGATACTTCCACTCCGCTCAGAAGGTTAGGAAGAGGAAAGAAGATTCTCTGAACTTCAATTTGATCCAATAGAAAGTAATTTTTAAAGAACCGCATAGACACATAGGTTCACCTAGTCTATGTATTCTATGTGCCTAGGTGGTTTAATCCTTTTTTGAATCGAAAAAAGTTCTTTGGCAAATCCTACATGAAGGGTTTTTCTAAAGTCTAGGTTCGGTGTGCTGTGGTCTGTCGATCGTTGACCAGAAACTATTTCTTCATCCCCATATAATCCACCACAAAATAACTCAAGGCACGCACCCCCAGCTTAAATCCGTCTTCTTCAATATGAAAATCCGGAGTATGGTGGGATGGGGTGGTCAAGGGATTTCCTCCTTTTTTCAT
>JAJLJS010000381.1:0-6438 GCA_033844545.1 Cyclobacteriaceae bacterium
TCTGCACTCATGGGATGAATTTTTCTTGAAAATTTGCGTTAATCAGCAAAGATGCAAAAAAAGGCCATTCTTAGGATAAGTGAGGGCTAATTGATTATTTTGCAGAAAATTGAAAACGACCACCTATAACCTATTGTAGTGTAATGGAGCATCCCTATGGATATATCAAAGACGGGAAAGTCTTTTTGAAAGGATTTTTGGGAAAGCCAGACCGAATCATCGGAGAGGTAAAAGAGGATGAGGCCTCCACTATCAGTTATTTCGAAGCCCGATTTGAGCAAATCAAAGAAAAGGTAGAAAAACTCAAGGCAGATATTCAGGAAAATCAGAATAAGGGTTCTTTTCTGATGAAGCTCATTCATCTCAGAGACTCTCTGTACGAAAGTGATGCTTTGGGTGATTTCATTCCTTTGATCGAAGATCTCAATCAATCCGAAGATTATCTTAACGAAATCATTCAGGCCAATCGAGCCAAAAACCTCGAAGTCAAAAAAGCTTTGATTTTGGAGGCCGAGGAGATGAAAAACGATACCGACTGGAAAGAGACTGCAGAAAAATTCAAGGAGTTGAAGCTTCGCTGGATCAAAACCGGCCCGGTGGACAAGGAAATCTCCGAAGATATTGAAAAACAGTTCAATGATGCTGTTCAGACCTTCTTTGAAAACCGAAGACATTTCTTTGAAGGACTTGCCCTGCAGGCAGAAGAAAACATCAAAGTATACGAGGCTTTGGTCGTGCAGGCCCGTGAAGCCCATGACCTCCCGAATTCCAAAATGGCCTTTGAAATTTCCAAGCGAATCCAAAAAGAATGGAAAGAGGCCGGGAAAGTTCCTGCCGAAAAAAGACAACCCCTTTGGGATGAATTTTCCAGACTGAACAACCGGATTTTCTCCCGATATAAAAGAGACCTTAATCCGGGTCCGCAAATGCATCCCCGGGAAGTCCTCAAAAAAATCGAAGCGATGGTCGAAGAGCTGAAAAAAATGGCACACCAACCCACCTCCCACGCGTTGATTTCCCGGGCAAAAGCGATCCAGGAAGATTGGAAAAAACTCCCCGCCCGAAAACCAAAAGAGGCGAACCTTCCGGCAAGATCTTACCAGTTTTTCATGGACATCATTTTCGAAAAAGCCTTTGTGGAAAAGCTTGTCCACGGAAAATATCCGGATTTTGACTCTATGGAACCCCAGGAACAAAATAAGATTAAGTCTGCTCTCCTAAAAGATCTCCTTCACCGTGATCAAGGCGAATTGGAGACCATGCAGAGCAACTCCGACAACTTCCGCGTGCAGACTCCTGATTTTGAAATGATGATGAAAAAGAAGCTCTCGGGACTCAAGCGAAAGGTGGATGTAAAAAATTATATTCTAAAACAACTTTCTCCGCGGTAAGGAGTAGAAACTACATAAAAAAATTTACTAATCTTGCAATCTTAAAATCCGGAACAACTTAAAATTAAATCTATGTACTGGACACTTGAACTCGCTTCCTATCTAGAGGATGCCCCATGGCCTGCTACCAAAGACGAATTGATTGACTATGCGATCCGCTCGGGCGCTCCACTTGAAGTAGTGGAAAACCTTCAGGAGCTGGAAGACGATGGCGAGCCTTATGAGACCATTGAAGAAATTTGGCCTGACTATCCCACTAAGGACGATTTCTTCTTCAACGAAGACGAATACTAAAAACTAGTCCCGGAATTCCGGGACTTTTTTTTGATCACATGCCGAGAATTTGCCTGAGCCTGGCATATCCGGTCTTACTGACAGGAATTTTCTCTCCGTTTTTCAATTTGACCAAATAAGTCTCCCGCTCGTACGGCTCTATTCCTGTCACCCCATTCACATTAATCAAAAAAGAACGGTGCACCCGGGCGAATTTTCCGGGATCGAGACTTTCCTCCAGATGTTTCATGGTCATTTTCTTCAAAAACTTCCCTTCAGCTGTGTGGATTCCAATGTAATCATCCTCTGCCTCGAAGTAATTCACGTCTTGGACAGGAATGATCTTGATGTCATTTTTTACTCGAACGACCAGCCGGTTACTTTTCTCCGCCAATAACTGGAGCTCTTTGTCAGCATCTGCTTGGGTCTCTTTTCCCGATTGATCCAGGAACCTATCGATTGCCTGCTGAAAGCGGGATTGAGAAAAAGGCTTCAACAAATAATCGAGGGCTTTGGCATCAAAAGCTTTCAAAGCATATTGATCAAATGCCGTGGTAAAGATCACCGCGGGAGGCTCATCTAACAGCTCGAGCATTTCGAAGCCTGTGATTTTTGGCATCTGCACATCCAAAAAAATCAAGTCCGGCTGATGTTGCTGGATGGCTTTTAGCCCTTGAAATCCATCCTGGCAAATCTGGACGACTTCAAATTGTGGATATTCCTGGAGGTATTCCTGGACAATACCTGCCGCTAAGGGTTCATCATCTATTAGGACTACTTTGATCATTGTTGATATTGAGGGATTTTCAGGGTTACGCTGAATATATTTTCAAAGGCTTGGGTTTTGAGAAGGTCTTTCCGCCCAAACAACAAAAACAATCGTCTTTCGACTGAGCTTAGGCCGAAGCCTGTCCCCTCCTGAGCCGGAGCCAAAGGATCAAAGGGATTTTTCACCTCGACGCTTAAATAGGGCCCTTCCCTGCTTGCACTTACCTGGATGTTAACTTCTTCGGTGATTCCGTAGAGACCATGTTTGATGGCGTTTTCGACCAAAGGTTGTATGAGCAACTGGGGAACTTTTGATTTGTCAAGTTCCGGTTCAATTTCAAAATCTACACTCAAACGATGTCCAAATCTCACCCGCTCGATTTCCAGATACATTTTCAGGTAGTTGAGCTCTTCTTGCAGGGAATTCCAGGCTTTGGTGTCTTTTCGAATGGTACCTCTCAGAAATTCAGAGAGCAATAAAACCATTTCTCTGGCTTTTTGGGGCTGGGCCACGGCCAGGGCACTGATGGAGTTTAAGCTATTGAAAAGAAAATGCGGCTGAAGTTGTTGCCTAAGCTGGGCCAGTTCGGCATCTTTAGACAATTGAATCATCTGAGCTTCCCTTTTGTTGAGTTCCTCCTGCCGTTCCAATTTGGAAACAATTAGAGCCATCAGGGCCACAAGAAGCAGGATCAAGGCAACCAGCACTAATCTCAAATTGAAACTTCCTTCTAAAAACTGCTGATAATCCCCGTGATCCTCATACCACCAAGCCAGAAGAAACCGGTGGCAATAAACCGAAAGAAAACTCAGCGTGATCGGCAGTAGAAATACCAAGATCAGGTTTTTCCCTTTTGGGGAGAATAGGCCAAATACCTGGTCAATCACCAAGACTCCTCCCATAAAAATCAAAGAAAAGAAGAATGAGTCGGTGAAGGCAATTTCCTTTTCCCATCCATAATTCACCAATAAAAAGAAACATCCCGAGAGCCAGATTAGGCCGGCTCCGGGGATGATCCATTTTCCCAATTTGGGATTCGAAAATGCATTAAAAAGCAAAATTTGTGGGTTTTAATAGTTGGTATAAGGTCGTTAAAAGGATTTGATTTCCAAACCGCCAAAGAGAATGGTTCCTTTCAGGACTACTACTTTGTTGGGATCTACTCCTCCTTCTCTGAAAAATCTTTTGTCTTCCAAGCCTGCCGCGATATTGGTGACTTCGGTACGAATATCCCAATGCGGAGGAACGATCATCTTCACCCCTCCAAAAATGATATCCACTTGGATAGTCACCACTCCGTTGAAATCTACCTGAGTCAAATCCAAATCGGCTCCACCAAAAGCAGCGGTGATTTTACCACCCTGGAAGTTTTTGGACATCATTTTTCGGGTCACTCCGCTGAAGATCGCATCAATGTTCAGTCGGTCTGCAAAGGAAGTCCCGGTCGTTCTGGTAAAGCCTTGATTTTGACCGGAGCTTTCAGAAGAGCCATCCGGTGCATTTTCATTAACTACCTTAGCGTCCTCTACAGAGGAGCCATAACTGCCGGAGCCCGGATTTTTACTTTTTTGCTTTTGGTCCCACTTGGTACGGAGATCTTCCAATATTTGGTTTTCTTTTCGCTTTTGGGTAATCAGGTACACGCCCAGGGCAATCAGTCCCAATGGCCAGATATATTGTCCCAATCCAAAGTCCAAATCAAATTCATTCCGAAGCAAAAAATAAGTTCCAAGAAACAGCATGATTGCTCCGAAGAAGCTTTTGAATTCATGTTTGATCAAAGAAAAGATACCAATGACAATTAAAATCATCGGCCAGGTCAAGATCCAACCCGGAATGAAAAAGCCAATTTTTTTAAGCAAAAGGATAACGCCTATCCCCAGGATGATGAATCCGAAAGCGATGCTTCCATCATTGTTTTTGTGTCGGTATGAGTTCATGGTCGTTTTGATAAGTTGATGACCAAAGGTATTTCTCCCTCCATTACTCCAAAATGAAAGATCGGCCTCTGTGGTCAAAAAGTCGGTAAACAGGCACAAAAAGTCGGTGAAAGTGGAGGGAATTGTTTACCGACTTTCTATTTCTTGGAAATCAAAAACTCTGCGTATTCCAGATCCTCAGGAGTCGTAATCTTGATATTCTCCACATTCCCGGCGATTAAGGTCACTTGCCATCCTTGATATTCGTAGACAGTAGCGTCGTCGGTAAATTGAGGAATCTCTTCGGATTCAAAAGCTTTTCGAATCTTTTCCACCTGAAAAGTCTGGGGTGTCTGGACTAACCGGTAATACTGCCTTTCTTTTGAAAAGCTTTTCCCATCATCGGTAAGTTTGCGCAGGGAATCTTTGACCGAAATGACGGCAACTGCACTGCCAGTCGAATCTGCCTTGGAAAAACTTTCCAGGATGACCTCTTTTTTCACGAAAGGTCTTACTCCATCGTGAATCGCCACTAATCCTTTCTGGAAAGGAAGCGCATTCAATCCATTTTTCACGGATTGAAAGCGTGAATTTCCACCTGCCACTACCTGATGGGGAAGTCGGAAGTTAAACTTTCGACAAAGCTCATCCCAATACCCGAAATCGTCTTTGGGAAGCACTAAAATCAAAAAAATGGAAGAATCCGTGGCATAAAAAGCTTCCAGGGTATGCATCAGGACCGGCTTCCCCCCGATGGAAAGATATTGCTTGGAAATCGGCCCTCCCATCCGGGTACCCCGACCTCCGGCTACCAAAATCGCAGCTTTATTCATTTTAATTCATTTTGCCCCAAAGGTATCACCCAGGGTCAATTCCACAATCGATTCCTAATTATCAAAATGTAAAGGCCAAAAAAAAGCCCCGATTTTCTTCGGGGCTAATTGCTTATAGAATCAACATCGCGTCTCCGTAGGAGAAGAATCGATATTTCTCTTTTACGGCTTCTTTGTAAGCCTTCATGATCAAATCATACCCTCCAAATGCCGCCGCCGTCATCAACAAAGTCGATTCCGGAAGATGGAAGTTAGTAATCAAAGCATTGGCTATCTTGAATTCATACGGAGGAATAATAAACTTATCTGTCCATCCGCTGCTGGCCTTCAGTCGCCCATTTGCAGTCACGGATGACTCGATCGTCTTCAAGGACGTGGTTCCTACAGCTACCACTCTTTTTTTATGGTCCAAGGCTTCATTGACCAAATCGACTGTTTTCTGAGGAATATCATAATTCTCAGAATCCATTTTGTGCTTGGTCAAGTCCTCAACATCCACTTGGCGGAAAGTCCCCAATCCCACATGAAGGGTGATTGGAGTGACATCCACCCCTTTTAGTTCAAGCCTTTTCAGCAACTGTGGAGTAAAGTGCAACCCTGCAGTGGGAGCAGCGACCGCACCGACATTCTTGGCAAATACGGTCTGATATCTGTCCCGGTCTTCCGGTTCAATTTTTCGTTCGATGAATTCTTTCAGCAAAGGAGTTTCTCCCAATGAATCTATCGTCTTGTGGAATTCCTCTTCTGTACCATCAAACAAAAATCGAATAGTCCGTCCCCGTGAAGTAGTATTGTCGATAACCTCAGCAACCAAATCACTGTCTCCAAAATAAAGCTTGTTTCCAACCCGGATTTTTCTGGCCGGATCCACCAACACATCCCAAAGACGGAGCTCTGGGTTCAATTCACGAAGCAAAAAAACTTCAATTTTAGCTCCTGTTTTTTCTTTATTTCCATAAAGTCTTGCAGGAAAAACCTTCGTATCATTGGAAACCAAAACATCTCCTTCATCGAAGTAATCCAGAATGTCTTTGAAGGTTTTGTGCTCAATTTGACCGGTTTTCCGGTGAACCACCATCAGACGGGATTCGTCACGGTTTTCGGTTGGATACAGGGCAATAAGTTTTTTTGGAACGTCAAATTTGAAATCAGATAATTTCATATGGGAGATTTAGAAGTCTTTCTCTAGAGTTTGTAATGTGCGTAATTTTGCTTTAAAAAATGCAAAGTTAACAACAATAATGTCCAAATTC
>JAJLJS010000382.1:0-9258 GCA_033844545.1 Cyclobacteriaceae bacterium
GAAAAGAACCTTGCTCAGATCATACTCCACCTCCAGGTAATTGTCCAAAAAGGCAAAGTTTTGCTCGGGATCCAGCACCTCCAGAAACGCCGAAGAAGGATCTCCTCTGAAATCCGAGGAAAGCTTATCGATTTCATCCAGTACAAAAACCGGATTAGATATTTTTACCTTCTTCATGTTTTGGATGATTTTGCCCGGCATGGCTCCAACATAAGTCTTTCGGTGACCACGGATCTCAGCCTCATCATGAAGTCCGCCCAAGGACATTCGGATATATTTCCTGCCCAAGGCCGCGGCGATGGATTTTCCCAAGGAAGTCTTACCGACTCCGGGAGGTCCATATAGGCAGAGAATGGGACCTTTAAGGTCATTTTTCAGCTTCAAAACCGCCAAATATTCGATAATCCGCTCTTTGACCTTGTCCAACCCAAAGTGGTCAGAGTCCAGAATTGCCCGTGCATGCTTCAGGTCAAAATTGTCTTGGGTGAATTCATTCCAAGGCAATTCCACCATCGTCTCAGCATAGTTCAGTGCTATGGGATATTCCGCTGCAGAAGGATTGATCCGGAGGATTTTGTCCAGCTCCTTGTCAAAATGCTTTTTGACCTCTGCCGGCCAATTCTTTTGGGCTCCCCGCATCCTCAGATCCTCCACTTCTTTTTCGGGTCCTTCCTCACCCAATTCGGTTTGGAGGACTTTCATCTGCTGCCGCAAGAAATAATCCCGCTGCTGCTGGTCGATGTCGGTATGAACTTTCTTTTGGATTTCCGACTTCAACTCCAGCATCTGGATGTCCTTCATCATAAATTCCAAAAGCAGGGTCGCCCGCTCCACCCCGTCATTGATTTCCAACAGCCGTTGCTTGGCTTCCACCGAGGCATTGATGTTGGATGAAAGGAAATGGGTCAGAAAAGGTGTATTGTCAATATTGTCCAGAGCCACCTGAGCTTCTCTCGGGATTTCCGGATTCAGGTGAAGGATTTTGATTGCGGCATCTTTGAGTGATTCCTCCAAAGCCTTGATCTTCTTGGAATTCTTGGGGAAATTTTCCTCCAAATAATCCACCTTGGCAATGAAATACGGATCATCCGTTACCGTCTCCCGTACTTGGAAACGTTTTTTTCCTTGAATGATAATGGTCGTGTTTCCATCCGGAAGGACAATCATCTTGATGATTTTGGCGAGCGTTCCTACATGGTAAATGTCCTCCCATGCAGGATCGTCATTGTTGGGGTTGATCTGTGCGCAAACTCCGATGAGCTTGTTGCCTTTGTACGCTTTCTTGACTAGGCGAATTGATCGCTGTCTACCCACTGTGATCGGAATGACTACCCCGGGAAAAAGTACTGTATTTCTAACGGATAAAATGGGAATTTCCTCTTCAAAGGATTCCGTCCCCTGATCCTGGTCTTCTTCGTCGGTAATCAACTGGATCAAGTCTCCTTCACCGGCATAATCACCGTTCATCAGGTTCTGGAAAATGTTAGTATCAAATTGGCTCATATATAGACAGGTTGACAGACTGGCTGTCAGTGTATCGCTAAAATAAACGAAGAACCTCCAAAAAACGAAGGTTCTTCCTAAAGGTTCAAGACAGGTGCCAAAAGGGAAATGGGTCAGAATGGCAGAATAATCTCAATCTCACCTCTTAATTCCTTTCTTATTGAAGAAATTAGCTCTTCCCGAGTTTTAATTTCAATTTTCCCCAATTCAGAATTGTTGTTCTAAGACATTTTGATTTTTCCCCTCAATAAAAATACTTGGGATCTAACTCAGATATTCGGTCTCCCACCATATAGTACATCTTTCCTCTGACCACAAATCCATAGGCCGGAGGACTATCTCCTCCTGATAGATAACTCGGAGAACTCACTTTCATAGTTTCCAGATCCAGCTCTGCAAATTGAAATTGAGATTTGGTGTAAACTTTGGTTCCAAGCCTATGGAACTGATTGACCTGAAAACTCGCAAACATCCCATTCAGGTCTTGGTCCTTGACCCAAGTGAAAGAGTTGGTGTCAAACCGATATAAAGCAGAACCTATCCCTAGGTTACCAGTTTCAATGATCGCAGCAGAATAGGTTTGTCCATTCCATTCAAATGTTGGAAAGGTATCCCCTAGCCCATTTGGCTGATAAATATCCGGGAGCTTTTCCCAATTCCCAGTGCTGATGGTGAATTTATACCTTCGGATGTTTCCGTCAGCTCCGGTATTCCTGTCAATTTCATCTCCCTGATAATACAAGGCCCCCTGATGATAGACTATAGATTGGAATTGGGTGTCTGGGCTCGGAATATTTGGCAAGGTGGTAACTAAATTATTGGCAGGATTGAAGGAGTAGAATTTTTTTTCAGAAACGAATTCTTGCCTATAGTTTGTCCCAAAATAGATCCTTCCTTCTGCCGCATAGGCAAAAAACTTGGTCGGATCTTGGCCTGGAACTGGGACATCCGCAAGCTTTCGGAAGGTTTTCGCAAAAATATTGATCTCAAAAATCCCTTCAGGCCCCACATAGTATCCCGTATCATTTAGGCTAACGGTACGGCCCATCCCGTGATATCTGGGTTCAACAAAAATCACAGGGATACTTGGGGAGGCCCACTCTAGCATTAGGAAATTCTTGGATGGGAAACCGGCATTCGTAACCAAAACAGGAATTTCCCTGACCGCCGAAGTTCCGTATTTATGGTTGAAATTGACCTCGATTTGAGTTGGAGTAACCGAAGTAATTTGAAAGTCGAAAATGTCTCTTTCAAATTTGAGCTGATTAAAGTTGGGAGAATAGGGATTGAAATTCTCTCCTTTCAGAATAAAACTCCCTCCAAAAGACCTAAATGTATGCCTTTGATCCGGATCAATCTTGGTTTCCTTCAGTTTGAGCAGATTTGACATGGGGTAAACTTCCCCACGGATAATCACTTCCAAGACCGGGCTGGACTCTGTGAAATTGGCATTCAACTGAATCACAGTCTCCAATTCACCCATTTCTTTGACTTTCATGGCCCATTGATCTCCTGTCTTGTCCTTGTAGCGAACCCTTAGATTTTCGTCATATAAATACTGCCCTTTCAGCCTAAGGTCCTGGGTATACAACAACTCCTGGGGACCTTCCTGCGCAAAAACCGGTTTTTTGAAAGTCAGAGTCTGCTCCACACTCACTTCTTTCCCAGCTACATTCAGAACCATTTCAAAGGGCTGTGAAGGACCATATCCCTCGGCGAACGTAAGTCCGCGTGGAATTAGTATGTCAAAGTAGCTTTCGGAAACCTTGCTGACGATAGCTGTTTTATTCTGGATTCTGGCCTGGTACTGAGCAGGAGATCTGGATAGGTTCTTTGCAAAAATCCTTATCGTGTCATCATAATACACCTGGGAAGCTACTTCGATTTTTTCGACGATAAATCCAATCGCTCCCCGACTGGTAAAATCCCGAGACTTGGAATAAACCACTCCCTGCGAAGTCCGGATAAACGCCGCCACATGGATCCTTTCGTTGATTCGCATCGAATGGATGGCTTTCAATTTAAACTCCTTGGAGGGCATACCCACCTCTTTGACAAAATCAGAATCACCCAAAGTTGGACTCGGAGACCTTCCATAGACAAAGCCATATTCCAATATTTCCTCAGAACCAAAGTCATAAATAGTAGCGGCAAACTCCGCCCCTTCAGAATCAACCTCCTGCACCATTACCACGCTAAACCTGGGGTTGGTTCTTGGAACCACCTCATCTTGTGCACAGGAAAACAAAACCAAGGCAACAAACCCAAAAATCAAACTTCTCACTATCATTTACTTAGACTTAAAATTCAATACCTACTTGAAATGCGATTCTGTTTCTACTGTATTCGGAAAAACCATTCATCAAATTGAACCGATAGTAATTCCTTTGGGTGGTGGCCTCCAGCTCTGCAAAAATTCTGAAATTGGAAGCTGTGCGAAGGGTAGTCCCAAGCTTCAGCCCTGAAATAAATTTGGAATCCTGAAGCTCTAAAATCGGCCCTTCTGTCAAAAACACCTCTTGGGAAGGCAGAAATCTCTGATCCATGATTCCATTCTCCTGAGTGACCTTTGGGGACCAAAAACCTCCCAGAATCCCCAAATACAAATCCATTCGCTGATTTTTGACCACACTGTAATTAAAACTCCAAGGGATATATAGTGCAGATTCCTTGACAGTCTCCGATCCTGTCCAACTAATGTTGGAAGATTCGTAACTGTTCAAAACTTCCGTTTTGAATACCGAATAGCCAAACCGAATTTCTGTGCTAAATCGAGGTAAGCGTCTGAAATCATGAAACCTCACCCCCACAAAACCCATAAATCCAAGACTCTGATCCAGTCGATCTTTTCTGCCTTCTAGACGAGAAGGCGAGCCAAGTGTAAAATTATTTAGGCCTATCCCGAGAGTAGGAGAAACATTTACCCAAGAAGATTCATTAGCATGGACCTTATACTCCACCTCGAGGCAGTCAAAATATTCTTTGAAAAGCCGGGTCAGAGCGAATTCAGAGAAGGGTATCTTATCAATCCTGTCATAAAGTTTCACTCCGCAATCTCCGGTGAAAAAGGTTTTGAGCGGAACGATGAAGGGTCTCATGTATTTTCTAATTTCCTTCCCGTTTACTTCTGTTCGCTGGTAATAGGCTTTAAGCTCTTCGGTCTTTTTCAAATCACTGATGAAAAATCGGTCTTTGTAACTACTCAGAATCAATGGGCCCGAAACCACAATCTGGATAAATTTGAGCTCCTCCGAGTCAGGAAGCGTTCCAGACAGAAACAATTGCCCATTCTCCAGGCCAAATCCCTGGATATCCCCGGGAGAATAGGTCGATATTGATTGCTTTGATTCGAAAACAATCTGAGAGTAAAATGTCTGATTGAAATTTCGGACAATAGTACCTGAAATCTTTTCTCCTGAATTCAGAATCACAAAATCTCCGGAACTCTCTTGAGAATCATTTATCCAAGCAGTAGGAGAACTTTTAAAGTTTTGGGAAAAAGAAGGAAGTGCAAAAATTATCAACCCTAAAAATAGAGCACTTCGGGAAAATAGTTTATTCATGGAAACATGTTTTTCCTAAATAAATAGTAACTCTTCTGATTTCAAAGCATTCACCTATCCTACAAATTAAACAGCTGAAAATAAACCAATTATTTTTTGACTTTGGGAGTCTTTTCTGCCTTCAAAATAGAAAAAACCATACACTGCTTACTTTGATCCCCTTGATTACAAATGCCAAAAATTGCCAAGTTCAAAAAATTCTATTGGCCCAATCCGCGAAATCAAATTCTATAGGATTCAGATTTATTCAGCCCATTTTTTTACTTTGAAAAAGAATTGCCTAATCATGTCAACTTTATCCGAATCCACAAATATCCCGAAAGAGTCCCAAAAATCTTTGGTGGATTTATTTCTGGAGGATTTCCGGGATTTCAATTTTGGACTTTCTCAAATTCATGAATCCCACGAACTCCAAGGCTATCTTCGGACTCAAGGATCCCAACTGATCCATTCTTTTCTCCAAGCAGATGAGCTGAGCTATTTTGAAGAAAACCAATCTATCCCCGAGCATCAAAGCTCAAGCTACCTTTTTCATTTTTCCTATCCGGACCGCTTCAAATCCATTCTTTTACTTATCCGGGATTCGCTTTTACAGCTTTCCATTGCCGAACAAAGACGCTTGGAAGAGTTTATTTCAGTAGCCCAAGAAGAACACCATCGGGAACAAGTCTTGAGTTTATTGGTTCAGGAGTGCCGGGAAATGGAAGGCTTTTTCTCCAGTGAATACGAAAGCATGACCAAGCGGGAAGATCTATTCAAGCAAAAACTGGATTCCATCAAACATTTCTCCAACCCAAGGGATATTTATCGAAACCAATTTGAGGCAATTCAAAAACAACTGGACGAGATTGCCACCTGTGGACTCCAATTGAAAAAAACTCAGGAGGATTTCACCAAAATCAGAAAATTGGTCCTCAAGATGAAAGATGAAGTGGTCCTGACCAACCGCTTCTACCAGGAAAAAACCACCCAATGCCTTGAGGACTTGGAACTCCTAAATCAAAACCAAAAGGAGGTTGATCAAGTCATTGCAAGCTTTTCGGCATTATTGAGCGCTGGAAAAGCCCAGGAAATCAATTCAGATTCCAACATCCGACAGCTGGAAGATGAAATCAACAGGCTGAAAGAAATCAACTTTCCGGTAGGATCACAGAATGGATATTTGTTGACCAAAAAGATTGATTTCAGGAAAACCACCCAAAAATGGATGGATTATCGAATCCTTCCCGAGATGATTGACCTTTGGGATCATCAGGAGGCCGTTTCTTCCCAGCTCCTCAATGTGGCCAACCGTATCAAAAACAGCCTGAGCTTTGCCAAAGGCGTGAGCACTCCCCCTTCGGTGGAAGGCGAAATCAAGTCTTGGAAAGAGATTATAGATAAAGAAAAACTGACGGCTGACCAGAATGAACATCCGGTTCATTTGATTGAGGAGCTTTTGGAAAAAGAATTCAAGGTATCCGAAGTCTATACACAAGCGGAATATCTTAAAATACCCCTTCAAACCAACTTTGCCCGATTGAGGAGCAGCTCCAAAAAGAAAAATTTCTGGAGTCAAACCCTCGAAAGCCTTTGGTTCAAATTAGGGAAAAAGGTGAAGGTGGTCACCCAAAACACCCCACATCAAAAGCTGGAAATTGCCTTAGAAATTTTAGAAACCCGCAATGAAAAGGAAATTCCTGATCATTACCATTCGCTTTTTCAAAACAAAAATTTCCTCGGGGATCTGTTTATGGTCCGAAGACCTGCCCAGGAAGAAGAAATCAAAAAAGTGGTAGATCATTGGAAAAAAGGTCATAACCGCTCTCTGGCTGTGATTGGGCCTCCTTTGAGCGGTAAATCCACACTTTTGGAATTTGCTGCCCATTTATTCCCTGCCAAGGAGGTTTTGATTCTTCAACCCCATGAGCATATCACCGTCGAAGGCAGAAAATTCAAAACCACCGAGAATCTGGGCCAGGCCTTGAGCTTCATTGGCCGATCTTTGCACAACTCCCGACAGATTGTGGTCATCGATGACCTACAAATCTGGAGAAATGAAGAAATCAGCCTGGCCGAAAATGCTGCTGCATTGGTCGAATTTATTAACACCAACTTTTCCAAAGCCTTTGTCATCCTGGGAATCACGAAATCTCTTTGCCTCCATTTGGATTCCTTAATGAATTTCACGGAAGGATTTACTACCCTTTTGGAAGTCAAAACAGCCAAATTTGATGAAATCTACAAAGCAGTGATGCTCCGGCATGGGGCCTCTCACAAAAAGATATTTGAAAAAGAAGGAACCTGGATGTCTGAAGTCCAAATCCGAAAAAAAATCCATTGGCTGGCCAAAAAGCATGATTTCAATATCGGAGCCGTGCTCCAAGCGTGGATCTTTTGTACGGATATCCAACCCGATGGAACCATCCGATTTACCGAAAAAGAAACGCATCTCAATGACTTTATGCAGATGCCTGAGCTTCTGATTTTGAAACATTGTTTGCTATTTGGATATTCTACCGACCTTGAATTGAAGAAATTGTTCACGGTAAATTACGAAAGCAAGTACAAGCCTGCCCTCCGAAAACTCCTAAATCTCAACATTATGGAAAGGGATACTCTGGGTCAGTTGACTGTGAAAAATTCAGTAAGACAGGACCTGAATGCTGTTTTGGTTTATCATGAACTACTCGCTGACTAACCCCTACCGGAATGACTTCATGGAATGATTTAATCTTCTTAATTCTGACAGTTTCGGGAGTTTACCTGGTATTCTCAGTTTGTTTTCTGCTTTTCGCAGACTATCTGAAGAAAAAAAGAATCAGCGAACGAAATCTCTTTTGGCTCTACCGAATCCGTCTCCTGTATAAGCCGATCGCCTGGTTGATTGTGATCGGGGGATTTGTGAGTTTGGACCCATTGCCCCATGGATTCTTGGTTCTTTTGGTCGCAGGATTGGGCTTTAAGCAATTGGAAAATTATGTGAGTGGCTTGGTCATCCGGTCCAGTGCGATGGTCGTGGAAGGCACCGTGGTGCAGGCAGGAAAAATCCGAGGGAAGATCCAGAAAATTGCCAGCTTGGGCATGGCTATCGCCACCGACCAAGGGGAGCGCTGGGTTTGGTACAAGTCTTTCGACAAAGCCGGCTTTACCTTGCTTTCCACTCAAGCGACCCAGCAAAGGGCGATTTATTTAAAAACAGCGCTTTCCTATGCCGAAATCAAAAATCTGATTTTCAATCATCCAGTACTGGCTCTGGGCAAAGAAATCCGACTCAAAAAAGGAAATACCGAAAATGTGTATCTCCTTCAGTATACCTTGGCCAAAGGTGCGACCAATGAGGACTTGATCAATTTCCTCCATGACAATGATCTGGCCACCCACAACTCTGAAAATTTTGACAAGTAATGGAAATCATCTCCTCCTATAATCTGATCATTGAAGTATCAGTCATCATTATTCTATCCTTTCTCTTCAATGGAATTTCCAAAAAGACCAATATACCCGCCGTTCTCCTTTTGATTGGTTTGGGGATTGGACTACAATATGTCCTGAGAAGCTATACGACTGAAACCATGGATTTCTTCCCCGTATTGGAAGTCTTGGGAATCGTCGGTTTGATCATGATCGTCTTGGAAGCTGCCCTCGAACTGGAACTCAAACGGGACAAGCTGATTCCGATTTTGAAATCTTTGGCTGTAGCCTTGATCGGTCTTTTAGTGTCTACTTGGGCAGCGGCCTACATCTTATATTATTACATCCAGGAAATGACCTGGGAATCGGCTTGGCTGTATGCTACTCCCCTTTCTATCCTTTCCAGCGCGATCATCATCCCGAGTGTAGTTGGCTTGAAAGGGAAAAAGCGGGAATTCCATATCTACGAAAGTACCTTCTCGGACATCTTGGGGATCATGCTTTTTTATTTTCTCAGCGGAAAATTCAGTCCTGCCGAGGACACCGGCTTGATCGGTTTCGGAGGAAACTTCCTCTTGACCGTGGCGATATCCATTGTTGCCAGCTATGCGATCATTCTGATTTTCCAGAATATCAAAAGCCAGGTGAAGTTATTTCTACTGATTGCAGTTTTGCTTTTACTCTACGCAGTTGGCAAAAAAATGCACCTGTCCTCCCTGATCATCATCCTGATTTTCGGCTTGATCATCGCCAATATGAAGCTTTTTTTCCAGGGCAAACTGGTCCGCTGGGTCAACTT